>CAIWKU010000377.1 GCA_903913355.1 uncultured Bacteroidota bacterium
GCTCTCAGCGTATTGACGGAATATTCTGCCCCTTCAATCAATTGTGATTGAGAGGTCCCGGTATCAACTACCATCAGGTTCCGCGAGGCTTTCATTCCTATAATCCTTCACTTCTGCTACCCTCCCCAACTGATAGGCACCGGTACGGTTTCCATACGCCATGATCCCATTATGCGCCCCAACAATCCCCGCAAAAAAACCAAATCCAATGATCCGCTGTCCATCTGTATGCTCCATACATTCATAATCGATCAGGGTATTTCTATTTTCTATCAAAGCATGAAACAGATCCCTGTTATAAGGCTGCATTTTTCGGGTATGGGAAAAGAAAAGATATCGTTTATCTGCCACTAATGCATTTACCGGCATTTCTTTAATCCCAACCAATAGATTACAGGTAGTAAGATCTTCCGAAACGGTAATCCCCGCCTGTACATACTCTTCATCCGAAAAACAACGGTGAGGGGAACTTTGCACAATAATCTGTACATCCGCAAAATGCCTGACCAGCCATTTACACTGTGCCGGCGTCAATGCCACCCGGTTATCCGCCGGAATTTTTCCCTCTCTAATCAGTCCGATGACCAGCATTGATGTACTTTTATACAAAGTAACGGAATTGGGTTGGCGAATTGCGATCGTGTTACGAGTTTCTGGTTACCAGTTACCTGTTAGCCAAGATATACCCAATGACCAATGATTACTTACCAATGAATTTTATTATGAATTACTTCGAACTATACAAGCTCCCCATCACCCTCCATCCTGATCCCGAATTGGTGAAAAAGAATTTTTATGCGTTAAGCAGAAAATACCATCCGGATTTTTATACGCATTTGTCGGAGGAAGAACAGGCAGATGCTCTGGAGAAATCATCAATGGTAAACCAGGCCTATCGTGTGTTGCAACACCCGGATGAAACCATCAAATATGTGCTGCAATTAAAGGGTTTGCAGGAGGATGAGGAAAAATACCAGCTTTCTCCGGATTTTCTGATGGAAGTGATGGATCTGAATGAACAGGCCCTGGATGTATCGGATGAAGCCGACATGGAAAGACTGGACAAAACCATTGCTGATTTCATCAAACAGCTCTATACGCCTGTAGAACCCATTATCCTGCACTACCAGGATGGGGTTACTACCGAAAAAGAACTTTTACAGGTAAAAGAATACTATTACCGTAAAAAATACCTCGACAGGATTTTGGCGGGTTTGAAGTGATACTGTAATATTGCAACCCATTGAAGGTTTGGGGTTTTGTGTTTGGAGTTTGGCGTTAGATCAACCCCAAACTCCAAATCTCTAACACCAACCTATCAGCCCAGATGGCGGAACTGGTAGACGCGCTAGACTCAAAATCTGGTTATCGCAAGGTAGTGCAGGTTCGATTCCTGTTCTGGGCACTTTCAAAACACCCTAATTTTAGCCACAATTAATTGAAATATAATTAGTTGTGGCTTTTTTATATGCTATCCTTTTTGATTTGGTGTCCCTAGTGGTGACCCTAAGCGTATAAAAATCATTCTTTTCACAGGATTCAGAATAATAGCCTCCTTAACCACCAGATAAAACATGAAGTTTAAAAAAGTACACTTATGCGGCAATGAATGCCGCATAAATCATATTTTGTAAATAATTTATTTATGTATCTTTGAATATGCGGCGTTCATTGCCGCATATATACAAAATAATAAATTATGCCACTAAACTCCGAAAGAAGAAACAAGCTCCCCTTACTTCTGCCAGAAGGAATGATAGCGTCAAGGGATTGGCTAATGGTAAAACAATTGGGAAGACATGCAATAGACAACCTGGTAAAAAGCGGCCAGTTAAAAGCACTGGTGAAAGGTGTATATAGCAGGCCTACCGGAGAACTAAGCTGGCAGGGTGTGGTTTGCTCGTTGCAAACAATGTTTCAATTAGATTTAGTAACTGGCGGCTTAACTGCTCTCGAATTACAAGGGTTTGGACACTATATGCCAATGCAGGGCAAAACACAGGTTCACTTGTATGCCAGCCAAGCTTTACCTGCATGGTTGAATCTGCTTTTTGAGGATGTTGTTTTCATATTCCATACTAACAAAGAACTTTTGGGAAAGACTGAAAAAGATACCACTAATCCCAACTCTTTAGGGCTTTATACAACTACACATACATGGAGGGATGGAATTAAGCCATTACTATTGTCTTCTCCTGAACGGGCAATCCTGGAAGTATTGGCTGGGGTACCAAAATATACTTCCTTTGAACATGCAGACCAATTGATGCAGGGAATGACTTCTTTATCACCCCGCAAATTGCAGGAGCTTTTGGAAAAATGTGATAATATAAAAGTGCGGCGTTTATTTCTCTGGCTGGCAGAGCGCCAGAATTATCCATGGTTGCAGAAATTGGAGCTTGATAAAATCAATTTAGGATCGGGGAACAGGATGTTGTTGAAAGGTGGAAAATTGAATAAGAAATACAAAATAACAGTGCCGAAAATCTATGAATAAGGATACCATCTATTTTAAACAGGTGCAATTGCTGGTACGGATATTACCACTGGTAGCAACAGAAAAATGCTTTGCACTGAAAGGTGGCACAGCCATCAATTTATTTGTGCGCGATGTGCCAAGATTATCAGTAGATATTGACCTGGTGTATTTGCCAATGGATGACAGAGAAACCGCATTGAAAAATATCCGCGTAGCCCTTTCCCGAATCAGCGAATTAATTAAAGCAAGCTTGCAGGGAGTACAGGTACAAAACGCACATGAACAAAGTGATGCCTTGCGATTAATTGTTCAGCAGGGAGATGCAAGAATTAAAGTAGAGCTCTCGCCGGTAATACGCGGTTCAGTTTTTCCTGAAAAACTCATGTCGGTTACACAAAAAGTGGAAGAAAATTTTGGATACGCAGCAATACCGGTGGTATCTCTTCCTGACTTGTATGCGGGTAAAATTTGTGCAGCTTTGGATCGGCAGCATCCGAGAGATCTGTTCGATGTTAAATTTCTGTTTGAAAATGAAGGGTTCACAGATGATTTTAGGAAAACATTTCTGGTTTATTTGATCAGTCACCAAAGACCGATGTCAGAACTGTTGAATCCTCACCGAAAAGACATAAAAGATGTGTATGAGAATGAATTTGTACGCATGTCGCAACTGGAAGTAAGTGTTGAAGAATTGGAACAGGTAAGAGAACAATTGATCCAATCTATCAACACAAATATGAGTTCGGAAGAAAGAAATTTTCTTGTTTCTTTCAAAGCAAAATCGCCACAGTGGGAATTACTCGGAGTAGCCAATGCAGAAGACGTGAAAAAATTGCCTTCCGTTCGCTGGAAAATGCACAACCTGGAGCAAATGCCGGATAAAAAGCATAGAGATGCGTTGGCCAAATTAGAAACTGTTTTATTCTGATCAACTTAATTGTAAGTGTCCCTAAAAAGCAGGCATTTAAAAATTAGAAATAACTCTTAAATTTAAACAACAAAATCAAAAAGAAATAATTTTCAAAAACCCATATTGTATTAATATTAATAATTTTCTTCCAAAAAAAAGCGACCTTCCCGTAAAAAGGCAATTATCATACACGAATCAATTCATGAAAAAGTATCTTGATATAAAGCTGCTTTTAATACTGATTACTATTTTATCTATGCCATTGTCCTGTATTAAGCAGGGTTCTTTTACAGAAACCAACCTTATTTTAGAAGCCAACATAAAACTTTGGATGGAGGGGCAAAAGACGACTAATACATCATCGAATACATATATTGACAGTTTGAAAAATCGGGCGTCCTGGCCGGGTCTAAGCATTTTAAGCATTAATAGCATGGAAAATCTGGTGTATGTGCCTATTCAGTATAATACACATATTACAGGTCTGGTTTTTATAATCAATAATAAAAACCAGCGTGTTGAAACTGGTTATCTATCAGAAATATCTAGTACTGTTGTTACACAGAAGGGAAATTATTTAAAAATGCAAAGCCCGCTAACCCACCCTGAAGTGATAATGACTAATTTTTACAGATACAAACTCAATGATTTTACAGGCAAAATCATGGCTTATGCCATTACCAATAAATTTTTGTGGGAAATGGGCTATTCTTCCGGAACTAATATCTACAAAAAAAAGATTGTCAATTTCAGTTCTACCTACCAAGCTCCTATCATTAGATTCAACAATAAAATAATAACCAGTCCTTTTGACTCGGTAGCAAAAAGTATAACACCCGGATGCAAAGCTTATTTTCTCGTTACTTACTGGCAAGATATGGAAGCCTCTATATCGAGCACCTATCTTGGCGAAACTTGTAATAATCAGTGTGAAAAAACAATGGCGATTGCAAAAGATACCTTGCTACATTACACAACTTTTTGTTCAGGTGCTGGAAGATAGGATATACCATTTATTTACCATCACTTCCCCTTTACTATCTAATCATATTGATTGCTGATAATTA
>CAIWKU010000378.1 GCA_903913355.1 uncultured Bacteroidota bacterium
AGAGGTATGGAATTGGGTTTGTGGAAAGAGATGGATGAGGCCAACCAAGGCACCAAGGCACGGTTTGATTTTTTTTGATTGGATGTTTTGGTATACAATTTTGAGTCTACAGGTTCGGGTATCTGTAAACTCAGCAGCAACTACCATTCATCAGCGACCCAAACTGTGCCTTTGTGCCTTAGTGTGAGATTTATTTTTTGCTTTTAACTTTCCCCTCTCCGCCCCCATTAATCACCCACTCATAATCCAGTTGTCTTTTTTCCAGGTTGGCGGAGATTACTTTTATCCATACAGGATCTCCCATCCTGAATACCCGACCACTTCTCCTTCCCACCAGGCTATAATCTCCTTCCACCAACCGAAAATCATCATAATCAGATAAGCCTACAATACTCACCAATCCTTCACATTTATGTGCCACAGTTTCTACCCAGAAACCGAAACTGGATACACCGCTAACCACTCCTTCAAACACTTCACCTAAATGATCTTTCAGGAATTCAACCTGTTTGTATTTATTTCCGGCACGTTCACATTCCATTGCAGCTCTTTCTCTTTCACTGCTATGTTTACATTTCTCTTCCATTTTTTTATCGATCATGGGTTTGTCTTCCAAAATCGATTCCAATACACGATGTACGAGTACATCCGGATACCTGCGTATAGGTGAAGTAAAATGACAGTAATAATCAAATGCCAATCCATAATGCCCGATATTCTCCGTTGTATATATTGCTTTGGCCATGGTACGGATACCCAATTGTTCCAGTACATGTTGTTCCGGTTTTCCTTTGGCATCGGCCAGCATGCTGTTAAAACTTTTGGCTATAGCTTGGGGACTGGAAGTATCAAAACTAAATCCATGCTTTTTCGCAAATACAATAAATGGAGCCAGTTTATCCGGATCGGGCTGGTCATGGACCCGGTATGGGAATGGCAATGGTTTTTTATTGATTTTCAGTTTGGCCACATTTTCAGCTACAGTTCGGTTAGCGAGCAGCATAAATTCTTCGATCAGTTGATGAGATTCCTTGCTTTCTTTCACCATGACACCAATGGGCTTTCCTTTTTCATCCAGTTTAAAACGAACTTCCTGCGAAGAGAAATTGATAGCTCCTTTACTGAAACGTGTTTTGCGTAATTTTTGCGCAATATCATTCAGCAAAAGGATTTCTTCTTCATGGACGCCTTTTTTGGTTTCAATGATCTCCTGCACATCTTCATACGCATACCGGTGGTCAGAATGAATCACTGTTTTACCTAACCAGTATTGTTTTACTTCTCCTTTTCCATTCATTTGAAAGATAGCGGAGAAGGTAAATTTATCTTCGTGCGGACGAAGTGAACAGAGTTCATTCGATATCCGTTCCGGTAACATGGGATTTACCCGGTCTGGCAGGTAGACTGAAGTTGCTCTTTTGTACGCTTCTTCATCGAGTTCAGTTTCGGGATGTACATAGTAGCTAACATCTGCAATATGCACTCCAATTTCATACATGCCATTGGATAAAACTCTGAGAGAGATGGCATCATCAAAATCTTTTGCATCTGCCGGGTCTATGGTAAAAGTGAGTATTTCGCGACAGTCCCTTCTTTTCCTGATTTCTTCGCTATCCAGCACATGGGGCAGTCTTTCAGATTCTTCCAACACATCTTCCGGAAAAGATAAAGGGAAACCGGCCTGGGCCAGCAATTCTTTCATGGCAGCATCGTTCTCATCTTCGGGGAGCAAAACACTTACAATACGACCAACGGGTTTTTTATCATCTTTATCCCATTTAACGAGGCGGGCCACTACCCTGTCTTTGTTCTTAGCACCATTAATATCTGTTAATGGGATAAACAGATCGGGCATGGGTTTATCTGTATCGGGAATAAAGAATGCAAAATTGGTGGAGAGTTGTAATGTTCCCAGAAACTCTTTCTGTTTGCGTTCCAGCACTTCTGTAATTCTTCCTTCTTTTCTTTTGGTAGACAGGTTTTCTTTAACCACCCTTACCAT
>CAIWKU010000379.1 GCA_903913355.1 uncultured Bacteroidota bacterium
CATTAAAAAAGCTTACCGAAAACTGGCGAGAAAGCTGCACCCGGACATAAACCCAAATGATAAAGATGCCAACAAAAAATTTCAACAGATTAATGAGGCCAATGAAGTATTAAGTGATCCTGAAAAAAGAAAGAAGTATGATACCTATGGTGAAAATTGGGAGCACGGAGAAGAATATGCCAAAGCCAGAGAAACACAAAACCGATCATCCGGTTTCCAGGGCTCCTCATTCGAATCCGGCTTTGATGACTCAGGGTTTTCAGATTTCTTTGGTTCTATGTTTGGTGGGTCTTCCGGGAGGAAAAGTACCACTAAATTCAGGGGACAGGATTACAATAGCGACCTGCAATTAACACTGTCCAATGCTTTTACAACGCATGCCCAGATACTTACAGTTCACAATAAAAATATTCGCATTACTATTCCTGCGGGTGTGGAAAATGGTCAGACGATTAAGCTGAAAGGGTATGGCGGCAAAGGAGAAAATGGTGGGCCGGACGGAGATTTGTATATCCGGTTTTCAATTGCGGGCGATCCATTGTATAAACGTTCAGGCGATGATCTGTATACAAATATGTCGGTCGATTTATATACAGCCGTACTAGGTGGTGAACAAACGATTGATACCCTGCATGGGAAAATCAAAATAGCTATTAAACCCGGAACCCAGAATGGCAGCAAAGCAAGAGTAAAAGGGAAAGGGTTCCCAGTATATAAAAAAGAAGGATTATTTGGCGATCTATATGTTACCAGTCAGGTACAGATACCCGCTCAGCTTACAGAAAAACAGAAAGCGTTGTTTATAGAATTAATGGAATCATCAAAATAAAACACCATGCAAATGCAGGAATATATACCGATTGATCTTTTTTGTCATCAACATGGCGTCGAGATCTCATTTATCAGTTCATTGCAGGATTTTGGGTTGTTATACACTACACGAATTGATGAAACCGAGTATATAGCAATTGGCCAATTGGCTGAAGCGGAAAGACTGGTAAGGTTATATGGTGACCTGGATATAAATCTTCAGGGAATAGATGTGATTATTCAATTATTACAAAGGCTAAATGAGCGGCAGACAGAAATTCAACAGTTAAAAAACAGACTCAGCCAGTATGAGTATCTAGGATAACCCTATAAAGTATTCCCTGATGAACCCAATGAATCCGGTTAAAAAAGTAAAAGATTTTGCAACAGTAACTTCTGTTCAGCTAAGTGAAAAAGCCATTACCAAAACCAGGCAGGCTAACTCTTTCCTAACGGATACGGCTACTATTTTTCTGTTCGTTCTCCGGATAATCAAAGAAACATTTTCCAGGGATTTTGAGTTCCGGGAGTTTTTTCGCCAATGTTTTGCAATAGGGTATAAATCCTTACCGCTGATTTCTATTACAGGTGCTATTATGGGTCTTGTGCTTACTATACAAACACGGCCTACCCTGCTCACTTTCGGTGCAGTAACCATGTTACCAGGAATGGTAGCTGTATCACTGATTCGAGAGATGGGGCCTGTTATTACCGCATTACTTTGTGCCGGCAAGATAGGATCAGGCATGGGAGCTGAGCTGGGTTCTATGCGGGTAACGGAACAAATAGATGCCATGGAAGTATCATCAGCAAATCCTATCCGATTTTTAGTAGCTACCAGGGTATTGGCTTCTACTTTAATGGTACCATTACTCATACTATATGCAGATGCGCTTGGTATATTGGGTAGTTGGGTTGCTGCCAATATGAAAGGGGATGTATCTTTTGTTTTGTTCTTTTCACAGGCATTCAGGCATGTAGGTTTTATTGATTTTATTCCTGCCTTTATCAAATCATTTTTCTTCGGGGCCGTAATAGGGCTGGTTGGATGTTATAAAGGCTATTATGCAGGACGTGGAACTGAAAGCGTAGGTATTGCGGCAAATTCTGCTGTGGTATCTGCTTCTCTCCTGGTGATTATTGTGGATATGATTGCTGTACAAATAACAGATATGATACCATGATAAAGAATACACCCATAGAAACAAAAATCCCAGATCCTGTACAAACAGGAGAACCTGTAATCGAGATCCAGAATCTGGTAAAATCATTTGGTGATCAGGAAGTATTAAAAGGGATTTCACTACAATTATTTCAGGGAGAAAACCTGGTAGTATTAGGAAAATCAGGGAGTGGAAAATCGGTTTTGATCAAATGTATTATCGGCTTATTACAGCCTGATAGCGGCAGTATACGAGTATTTGGCAAAGAGATAAATGCGCTTAGCGAAAAGGAATTAAACGAAATGCGTCAGAAAATTGGCTTTCTTTTTCAGAGTGGTGCTCTATATGATTCAATGACTGTACAACAAAATCTTGCTTTTCCTTTAAAAAGAATAGTAAAGGGCTTGTCCGTCAAAGAAACAGAAGATAAAATAATAGAAGTGTTGGCAAATGTGGGGCTAAGTGATGCTTTATATAAAATGCCATCCCAGTTATCAGGCGGTATGCGAAAAAGGATCAGTCTGGCCAGGAC
>CAIWKU010000380.1 GCA_903913355.1 uncultured Bacteroidota bacterium
CACGATATACTTCTCCATTGGGGAAACCGGCAATTCCTAGTGTTTTGCTCAATCCTTTACCACCTGCAAATTCAGGATTGAAAACAAAATATGTGTTGGCAAATGGTTTATAGGCAAAATAAGCAGTGCCCGTATAAGAGGAGCGAGGCGGTTCGCTGGGTTGCAGACTATTTTGTCCAGCATACGGTGAATGGAAATCAAAATGATATTGTGGTATTACCGTTGCCTGAAAATGCAGAGAATACTTCTGCTTTCCGGAAGTATCTGTCAGATTCCGGGCTTTTACTATATCTACTGATCCAAACAGCAGAATACTCATCAGTATATTCATCCTAACCATAAAAAATATCTACTTTAGATATGACAGATTTAAAAATTACATTATCTAAAATATGGCAGCAGTGATTTATTAGATAGGCTGCAAAACTAAGCCCGGTATTTGATTACCGGGCCTAGTATTTTCACAGCATTGTTTCATTTTTTTATACGGCACCCATTTTCTTTAATATTTTCATATTCTGACGTTTATGCATAAATGTATGCACCAGACTATACAGGATAGGTAATATCAGCAATGTGAGAATAGTAGAAGTGACCAATCCACCGATTACCACAATAGCCAATGGTTTTTGTGTTTCGCTACCAATACCGGTACTGATTGCTGCCGGTAATAAACCGATGGCAGCCATCAGGGCTGTCATGACAACCGGTCTTACCCTCGATACCACTCCATGTAGGATGGCCTGGTGAAGTGTCATCTTAGCCTGCAAATTTTTTCGGAATACGCTGATCAATATCACACCATTCTGAATACAGACCCCGAACAGGGCAATGAATCCAATACCGGCACTGATACTAAAATTGATACCGGTAATATGCAGGGCCAATATTCCACCGATTAAAGCGAATGGCACATTAAGAATGGTGAGTATCGCATCTTTTACATTTCCGAATGTGATAAATAATATCAGGAATATGGCCAGTAAACAAAGCGGTACCACATTGGCCAATGTTTTGGAGGCCCTCTGTTGGTTTTCGAATTCACCATTCCAGGACATCTGGTAACCTTTCGGCAGGTTTACAACTGCATTTACTTTTGCCTGTGCTTCTGCAATGGTGCTTCCTAAATCTCTTCCACGAATGGAGAACTTAACAGGTATGTATCGGCTATTATTATCGCGATACACAAAAGCCGGGCCGGTTAAGGTTCTGATAGTAGCCAATTCTTTAATGGGCACTTTACTACCGTCCTGAGCAGGAACCATCAACTGTTCTATTTTTTCCTGGGTATCGCGATAATCTTTTTGATAGCGGATACGGATATCAAATTTTCTTTCTCCCTCGTATAACTGAGTTGCCGCTTTACCTCCAATCGCCATTTCAATTACTGCATTGGCATCGGCAGTAGCCACACCATATAAAGCCATTTTTTCCTGATCCAATTCTATTCGGAATTCAGGCTGACCCAGGTTTCTCAATACGCCGAGATCTTCCACTCCCTGCACTTTTCCTAATACAGCCTGTACCTGGTTGGCAAGGGAATCGAGTTTGTCAAAATCAGGGCCGAATATTTTTACGGCCAGAGATGCAGGAACACCGGCAACGGCTTCTTCCACATTATCGCGTATGGGTTGAGAATAATTGAGTAATAGCCCGGGCAGTTTACTCAATTGTTTA
>CAIWKU010000381.1 GCA_903913355.1 uncultured Bacteroidota bacterium
AATGCAGTGATCGTATCTCCAAGAGTTGGATTTAACTGGGATTTACTTGGCGACAAGAGTCTGCAGTTACGTGGTGGATTGGGTATTTTCTCTGGACCTCCTCCATTTGTATGGATCAGTAACCAGGCAAGTAACAATGGTATACAGTTTGGTTCATTTACCAAAACCGCTGTACCGTTCAATGCAAACCCTGCATACTATGTTCCGTCTAGTGCCGCTGCACTTCCTTCATATAGTACCGCTATTACAGATGCTAATTTCAAATACCCAACTGTGTTGAAGTCAAGTATCGCTTTGGATAAGAAATTTGGTGATGGCTGGATAGCTACCTTAGAATATTCTTATGCAAAAGATATCAATGCTGTTTATTATTCTAACTTGAACCTGAATGAAACCAATGGTTTCCAACTGGCTGGTGCTGATAACAGAACCAGATTCCTTACCGCTGTAGCGAATACAAACAAATACTACTATGGTCAGGTGTCAGGAACCAACCCTAACGGAATCAACCTGGGAAATGCTATTTTGATGAGCAATTCAAGTAAAGGTTATTCTTCTACTGCTACCCTTAAATTGCAGAAAACCTTTGATAAATTATATGTAAGTGCTGCTTACACCTATAGCCAGGCTAAAAACGTAGCAACTGGTGGTAGCACGGCTTCTTCTTTGTGGAGTGGTCGTCCGGTAGGAAATGCTGACCCAAATGCAGCTAACCTGAACTATGCCGATTACTATCAGCCACATCGTGTAATTGCTACAGCTACTTATAAAGTAGCTTATGCGAAATATTTCACGACTACTGTAGGTGCTATTTTCGAAGCAGCACCAGCCGGTGTGTTCTCTTATGTATATAATGGAGACGTAAACGGTGATGGTAATACAGGTAATGACCTGATCTATATTCCTAAAACTGCTGCAGATATCAACTTAGTAAAAGTAGGTTCTGGCGGATTAGGAACCGGAGCCAGCACTGATCCAAGAACAGCTTCTCAAATGTGGACCCAATTGAATAACTATATCAACCAGGATCACTATTTGAGTTTCCACCGTGGTCAATATGCAGAAGCTAACTCTGTAGTAGAACCCTTCTTCAAAAACCTGGATCTGAACGTAACCGAAGATATTTCTATCAAAACCGGTAAAGCAGATAAAGACAGACACACCCTCCGTATCACTGTTGATATGATCAACGTTGGTAACTTCCTTAACAGGAACTGGGGTCTGAAGAAATTCTACAATATCAACAATATCCTGAAATATGAAGGATTGGCTGCTGATGGTAAAACACCAAGCTTCTCTTTCCCTTATTTAGATGCTACCAACCAGGTGCCTCTTGTGAATACGTATACCAACAATACCGGTATCACTTCACGCTGGCAGATGCAGATTGGTTTCAAATACCTGTTTAACTAAGACGGTTCCGGATCTCCGGATAACTACTTAGATTACCTGAATCGTGAGTATCAACCATAGGTTGACGCTCACGATTTTTTTTTGTCTAAACCCTCCAATTACCCTGGTCAATCGGCAAAGTCAGAATAAATTTTATAGTAAATATTTTTATATTTTCAAAATATTTTACATTATTAAATTATTATTTTTTATAAGCCTATTTCATTTACTTCGTGGCTGTATTTCAAGCATTTTATCAGCCAATGAACCAGTTTACAAAAAGAATTATTCTTTGCCTTTTTGTCCTACTTCCTTCCTGCCTGCCATTGGTAATACCAGCTCAATCCAACACCTCTCCATTGAAAACTCAGGATAGCACCACCACCCCTCCTGGTAAAATTTGGGGGTATGTTTTTGGTGATTATTATTTTAAGGCACACAGTGATTCTGGCGGTCGCGGGGGTACTAACCAATATACCGGCATCCCTCAAAACAGAAATGCTTTTCAAATCAGGCGTATTTATTTAGGATATAATTATGCAATTAATCCTTCCTTTTCAGCTGAATTATTATTAGCCGCAGAAGATAATATTACAAATACAACCGGAACCACTACCGGTGATTTGTTGTCCGATAACAAACTTTCCTTTTATGTAAAGCTGGTAAATCTGCGATGGAAAAATATCTGGAAAGGAACTGATTTAGTCATCGGCCAGGCCCCAACTCCCGCATTTTCCCTTCTAACCGAGCAAATCTGGGGATACCGTTCTATTGAAAAAACCATTTCAGATATACGTAAAACGCCATCTTATGATTTTGGTGCCATGTTACAGGGAAAATTTGACCCTGCGGATGGCAAATTCGGATATAATCTCATGATAGGAAATGGGACTGGCGCAAAACCAGAGAATGACAATTTTAAATGGTTCTATGGGGAGGTTTATGCAAAACTATTCGACAAAAAACTAATCCTGGACGCATATGCAGATTATGAAAGATTAAACTGGATACCCGGATTCCACCACAGTAGAAATATGCTGAAGGGGTTTATTGCCTACCAGACACCTGCTTTTACTTTTGGTACAGAAGCTTTTATTAACCACGGACAAAATGATGTAGCAGGAATCAAAGCAAGTCAAAGAGATACTTTGAGCGCAGATGCTACCGGAATTTCAGTATATGTAAAAGGTCAAATTACGCCCAAAAAACTGGGCTATTTTGCACGATTTGACAGCTATAACCCGGATACCCATTATAACCAGAATTATACTTCTTACCTGGGATTTACAGCTAATTACGAACCCAATAATAAAGAGAAATTAATCACGGCAGGGTTTGATTATACTCCGGCAAAAAATATTCACTTTATGCCGAATATCTGGTACAATGGTTACAAAGCCCAGCAATCAAATCTTTCCGGTGCTGCCAATCGTGATCATGACCTGGTATTCAGGATCACATTTTTCTATATTTACGACAAATAGGATTGTAAAACCTTCTAGTAAGGTTTTACTGTAACAGCTTGTTTACTTCTTCATTAAATTCCTTTAAAAACTCAGTGTAGTGAATTCCTGTAGCCGGACCTGAAAATCCGGTATGAATCTTTTGCACTTTCCCGGTACGAACAATAAAAATAGTAGTGGGAAATGAAAGAAAATTCTGCAATGCCGGAAGAGATTGCACAACTGCCTGTTTATCTGCAAGACCACCTATTAGCATGGTATATTGGATACCAAACTGTTTCCGAAACCGCTCAAATGCCTTCTTTACAAAGGGAGCATCTGTCTGGCGTTCATACTGAAGCGCAATTACCTCTACTCCTCTTTGCTTATTTTGCTGATACCATGGCCCCAGAAACCCGGCTTCATCCATGCAATTAGGGCACCAGGTACCACCTATGGCTATCACCAATGGCTTATTACGAAACTTCTCATCGGTAGAACTTACCCAATTCCCATCTGCATCCTGAAAACGAAATTGAAATGTATTAACGCCCTCTTTCAGCTTGGTTAAGGTATAGGCATCGGGTAATGCAGCATTCTGATTTGGAACGGCTGTAAATGGAACGGCTCCCCTGGCATTCACATTCTCTCCTTTCAAAGTTCCATCAGCATTTACCACCGCAGTATATAAAGAAGGTGATGAACCGATAAATGCAGAAAGCTGTATCCGGTTGTCCTCAATATTCCCTTCCAGATACCTGGCATCCCCTGTAATGCGAAGAAAAGTGGCAGACACTTTATTTCCTTTTTGCCTGAATATCCCAACAGCTTTTTCTTCTTTACCATTGGGATTGGCAAATACTACATCATAATTACCGCTGATATCTTTTAATGCAGATGACCCGTTTTCTTCAAACCGATAGGAAAGTCCTTTCTCAGCTTTTACCGGAACGGGATTGCCACGCAGATCTTGACGACGCAACACCCCTGTTATCGTATGATCATTCTGCAATTGTAAGGCCAATTCGTTTTCAAAAAGTGGTAATGGAATGAATATAGAATCACCTATAATACGAAGATTACCTGCCGGAAATTTTTCTTCTCCGTTTACCAAAGAAACTGCTCCTTCTCCTCCATTCGGGGAAATGATAAAATGAAAGGGTACATCTACACCCGCTTTATTTGTAAACACACCTCGCCAAATACCGGCTAATACAGTAATGTCGG
>CAIWKU010000382.1 GCA_903913355.1 uncultured Bacteroidota bacterium
AACTACAAAAAGAAGAAATAGAAAGACAGGGATTGAAAGACCAGGAATACCAATTACGATTAAAGGAATTGGAAAAACAACTGGACGACCAGAAAAAACTTGCCGAAGAAATGCGCCGCAAATCCGAACAGGGAAGTATGCAATTACAAGGAGAAGTACAGGAACTGATGCTGGAAGAACTTTTACAGGCAACATTTCCTTTCGATAAAATAGAAGAAGTGGGCAAAGGTGTTCGCGGAGCAGATTGTATACAGGTTGTTCGTAACCAGTTTGGTACAGAAACCGGGAAAATTATTTATGAGAGCAAACGGACCAAGGATTTTTCATCAGACTGGATAGAAAAATTAAAATCTGATATGCGCACTTTGGGGGCAGAAGTTGCTGTTATTGTAACCCAGGCATTCCCAAAAGATATGGATCGGTTTGGAGAAAAAGAAGGCGTATATATCTGTTCGTTTGCAGAAGTGAAAAGTGTTGCGCTGGTATTACGCAATGCCATATTAAAAGTATATGATGCCAAAAAAAGTCAGGATAATAAGGGTGATAAAATGGTCATGCTATATGATTACCTGATCGGTTCCGAATTCAGTGAGCAATGGAAAGCCATCCGGGAGGGTTTTATGAGTATGAAGCTAAGTATCCAGAGAGAAAGAGATGCCATGGAAAAACTTTGGAAGGCCCGAGAAAAACAATTGGAAAAAGTATTATTGAATGCAGCACATATCAAAGGTTCTATAGAAGGCATTGCAGGTATAGATGCAGTGAACCTGCAATTAGAAGACGATAACAACCCACTACTGCTTGAATAATCTGTTTGATGATATTGGCCCCGGTGATCAACTTAATCGCCCCTCCCGAAAGAAACCCATTTTTCGGGTAAATGATGATTTGCGCCAATACCTGGTAAAATATGGCAGAGAAGTACAACTGCCCGTAAGTTATGAGGACCTCCAACGATATACCTATACAGTTCCGGTAAAAGACAAGTTTGGCAAAGAAACTTCCTGGGAAAAAGCTTCCTATGATATGCATGACTGGGAATACCTGCGTGAAAACCTGGTACGTATTTATGCTATTTTGAAAACTGAAGGAGACCTGAGTTTTATCAATCACCTGGATGTAGCCCGAATTGATTTTTGCTATTTTGGTAATAGCCAGCCATTCCGAATTCGAATCGTAAATAAGTTCAATGATAATTACGATCACTATTATATTAAACAGGCAGATGCCAGCCGGATTTACGGATTGGAACTGGAACATCTTCTATCTCCCAATAGGATGACCTATTTTACCCATAACAATACCCTGATAGAAGAACATATACCCGGTATTCCAGGTGATATTTTTATCAACGATTATTTAAACGATCCGAATACCAACCTGATACGACTGGCCAAAGAATTCGTAAAATTCAATGAACGATGTTTTGTGCATTTGCTGGGAGATATGCGCTCCTATAATTTTGTAGTAAACATTACACCAGATATTGAAGACTTCCAGTATCGAATCCGTTCCATTGATTTTGACCAGCAATCCTACGAAGGAAGAAAAAGCCTGTACCTGCCGCAATTCTTCAAAGAAAATAAACCCTTGGTGGATATTGTAATCAAGCATCTGGATAAAAAATCCATTGCACAATACCAGGCAGAGGAACGGACCATGATGACGTTTCGATTGGTTTCTGCAAGATACCGGATGAAAGAAATTCTGGATATTATGACCAACGATACCATTTCCAAACCAGAAAAAATAGAACAGCTAAAAGAAGAATTGTCCGCCCATTTTGGAAACTCACCGGCTTATCGGAAAGCAGTGACTATGGGGCAATTGGTGAAGATCCAATTGAAACAATTGCTTCAAAAAAATCTGTTGCTGATCCCAAAAACAAAGATGCGGTTTGATGATTAGGAAGAAGAGGAACAAATAGTCTATTAAAATATCCCCGCATCTGTTTGCAACCAAACCAGGCTGATATCTTTCCTGATCTGATAATCCAACTGAAGAGGAATCTCTCTATTATCTTTACAAAACAGCGCATTGATCAACCCGGATTCTTTCATAGTAAACGGAAGTGTTCGCAGACACTCGCTGAAAGAAAGTTCTCCCCTTCCCCACCATTTATACATAGCTTCTTTGGCGCTCCAGAGTGTGGTTAACAGTGCTAACTGCTGATCAGGATTTTTGGTATTCACAAAACCCAATTCGGAAGCATTGAGAAATTTATGCTTCACTTTATCAACTCTGGGACTAATTAATTCTACATCAATACCCACTCTCCGATTACTGCTTACAATGGCCGCTGCATAATACCCACAATGGGATATAGAGAAATGATACATTTCATCCGGCAAAAAAGGTTTTCTTGTATCTGCGATTTCAATTTCTTCATGCGGAAAATCAGGAAAAAGAGTAGGCAATAAAAACCTTCCGGCGAGATGCTGTAAACGGCTAATGGGATGTGTAATATTTCTTTGTAAAGGCACAGCCTGAAGGAAGAAGGATTCTGGTTCCTCTATCTTCCATACACCCAAACGGGTGGTTTCGTTGATATCTTGTTGATAAAACAGCGGCACTCCGGAAATTTAGAATTTAGTTTGCAGAATTAAGATTTATTTGCATCCCAACCATTAAATAAGCTAAGAATGATCCTAACTGATTCAAGAATTCTGGAAGAGATTGCGAAAGGAACCATCAAAATTGAACCCTATAACCGCCAGGATCTGGGCAGTAATAGTTATGATGTTCATTTGGGTAAATGGCTGGCCACCTATGTAGATGCAGAGTTAGATGCCAAAAAACATAATAAAATCGAATATTTCGAGATACCGGATGAAGGATTTGTGCTACATCCCTCAGGCTTTTACCTGGGAGTTACAGAAGAATATACAGAAACCCATGCCCATGTTCCTTTTTTGGAAGGGAAGTCTTCAACAGGCCGTCTGGGCATAGATATTCATGCTACAGCAGGTAAAGGTGATGTGGGCTTTTGTGGTAACTGGACATTGGAAATTTCCTGTAAACAACCTGTTCGGATTTATAAAGGTATGCCCATTGGCCAGCTTATTTATTTTCCGGTAGAGGGAGAAATTGAAATAAAATACAACCAGAAAGCCAACGCGAAATATAGTGGCCAGCCCAATAAACCCATAGAAAGTATGATGTGGAAGAATGCATTTTAAGTGCTGAAAAACTAGGGATTCAGTTTCCATATAGCCGCATTCAGTAATCCCGCAAAACTTACCCAACTGATATAAGGTACCAGTAACCAGGATGCCATAGAAGAGAATCGACCGAACCGAAAAATAGTTAGCAGAATTGCCAGCCACATCAGAATGAGTTCAACCAGGGCCCAGCCCAATTGATGCATTCCAAAGAAGATAAGTGACCAGCAAAAATTCAGTATAAATTGAATGAGAAAAAGAAACAAAGCTTTGTTTCTGGCTGATGAGGGCAATTGTTTCCAAATCAGCCAGGCACTAATCCCCATCAACACATAAAGGATCGTCCAGACAGGCCCAAACAAACTATTGGGCGGATTAAAAGAAGGCTTGAGCAAACCCGCATACCAATTCGGAATTTCGTGTACAGTAACCACACCACTCACTCCCCCCAATCCTACCGTAAACAGGATACAGACAACTAGTTTTATCAGGTTAGATTTTGCCATATTTTTTTTGATAGGCGATCAGCCAGCCAATCACTTCATTATAACTATTAACTCCTGCAGATTGTTTATTTAGTTTCAAATACTGGTCGTATAGGTTAGATACTGCCGGTGAAATACGGTTCTTCCGCTTGTTAAAAAACTCTCTGATCGCTTTCCTGTCCAGTTTTACCAAAGTATCCAGCCGCTCCCTGTTTTGGCGGATCACTGCCGCAAACTGTGTATAGTCTTTATCCTTTCCATAGAGAAATATCTCCTCTCCCTGTGCATAGGAAAAAAGATCAAGATAAACTGAATACAAAAAATAAGGATCCTTTGAGGAAGAAGCGGCAAGGTATCCTACAAAATTAGCTTCGCTTTCACTGGCATAGCCCAATTGATGTGCCATTTCATGACAGGTAATATAAGGAATCAGTACCCTCGGGATATCCGTACGAACCTGCGCTTCGCCAGTAAATGGGTTGTAATACCCGGAAAAACCCATATAATCTCCTATCCCGCTAAATAAACTCCCCTTAACTGAAAGGTTACGATATTGTAAAAAAGGAAATCTTGCAGAAACGGTTTGGTAAGATCGAATCGCCTCTGCATAAATAGTATCCAGACTTTTTTCCTTCAAAACAGTATCCGGCATCTGTTTTCGGTATGTATTTACTTTATCAATCAGCTGGTTGGTTAAAGAAGTGACTTCCTCCTTGGTATAGGGCTGGGGAGAAATGGATAGCTGATAAGCGATGCCCAAACGATCATAATTCAATGCCCAGATCAATTTGAAAATAATATATACCCACAACAGGAGTGTAATCAGCCTGTAACAGAGATACCATAAAAAGGATTTTGCATATTGCTTTCTGATGATGATTCTGGCCAGTTTCAGGACCCAGATTGCAAGGATCAGCAGTAAAACCAAATACCCAAGGTCCCCGATACTAAAAGGAATCCATCGGGTAATTAACCTGAGAACCAATGAAATATGGGGATATAACCCAACTGAATATCCTTTTTCAACCCAACCCGGAAAAAGGGAGAAAAGACTGATAATCACCGCAAAACAGGCTAAAATCACTACCCTCATCCATTCAGACCTTGTTATGACAGTTTTTTCATTCACGGAAACAAATATCCTACTAAATTGCACACCCTCCATTTTCCTCTGTTTCAGGCTGGTAGCCAATTTTACTTTGGCATTTACGCTGTTTTAGGCTACCTTTGCAAGCCCTTAAAAACCGTTATGAGTCAGCGCCGGGAATATGAGATAGCATTTGTGGGTTTGAAGCCGGGGATGCATGTATTCGAATACAGGGTGGAGGATAAGTTCTTTGTACCATATGGTGAACAGGATTTTACGAATTGTATCGCCAATATCAAGCTGAGTCTTGATAAAAAAAACGGCTTCATGCAGTTGAAGTTTGATGTTGACGGAACAGTAGATGTGATTTGCGACAAATGTGGAAACACACTGCCCATGCAGCTTTGGGACGAATTCAACATCATCGTAAAAATTGTAGATGAACCGGAAGTGATGAATGAACAGGAAGAAGATCCGGATGTTTATTATATCAGTCGTGGGGAAAGTCATTTACATATGGCTGATTGGATCTATGAATTTGTTAACCTGAGTATCCCTTTACAAAAGATGTGTAAAGAAGAAGAAATGGGTGGTGCAAAATGCAATATTGAAGTGCTGGAGAAATTGAGAAAGATGGAAGAGCAGGCACAAAAAGACAGCAATACGGTCTGGAAAGGACTGGATCGCTTTAAAAATTTGGAATAATTTTTTATATTATAAATTTCGAAATATGCCGAATCCTAAACGCAGACATTCACAACAACGCAGTGCCAAGAGAAGAACTCATTATGTGGCGCAGGAAGTAACCTTGAGCAAAGACAGCACTACCGGTGAAACACATGTACGTCACCGTGCGCATGTTAGCGAAGGTAAATTGTTCTACAAAGGTAAACTGGTAGCTGAAAAAGCCCCATTGAAAGCATAACCTTTTAGTTCAACTTTTATCTTTCTGCCGCAATGAATATTGGCTTAGACATGATGGGTGGAGATTTTGCACCGCTTGAAGCGGTGAAAGGCTTGCAATTATACTTGTCTGGCAATCTGCATGCGGCAACTTTATTTTGTATAGGTGATGAAGCACAGGTAAAACCTTTACTGGAGGATGCTGGTATTTCAGCTAATGCAATTCAGCTAATCCATGCTCCGGAAGTAATCGGATACCACGAGCATCCTACCAAAGCACTAAAAGAAAAACAACGCTCTTCAATAGCCATCGGTTTTCATTTACTGGCTACAGGAAAAATAGATGCTTTTATTAGCGCAGGAAATACCGGCGCTATGCTGGTAGGTGCCATGTTCAGTATTAAACCTATTCCAGGTGTATTGCGACCTACCATTTCTACTATCATACCTAAAATCAACGGTGGAACAGGCTTATTGGTTGATGTTGGCTTAAACGCTGATTGTAAACCGGAACAATTAAACCAGTTTGCCATTCTGGGTAGTTTATATGCCACCCATATCCTTAAAATCAATCACCCGAAAACGGGCTTATTGAATGTGGGAGAAGAAGAAGGAAAAGGAAACCTTTTGGCGCAGGCTACTTATCCCCTGCTTAAAGAAAATACAGATATTGAATTTATAGGGAATGTGGAAGGTCGCGACTTTTTTAACGATAAAGCCGATGTAATCGTTTGTGATGGCTTTACTGGTAATGTGGTGCTTAAGATGGCCGAATCTATCTACGATCTTACACAACAAAGAGGATTACAGAACGATTCCTATTTCAGCCGCTTTCATTATGAAAATTATGGAGGAACACCTGTATTGGGTGTTGCAAAACCTGTGATTATCGGGCATGGTATCAGTAACGACAAAGCATTTAAGAATATGATACTGGTAGCCGAGCAAATGATTGAAACAGATCTTTGCGGAAAAATGGCCGATACATTCAAACCCTGATTTCAGGGTTAACCTTCCTTTTATTCTTTTAGCATTTTTTTTATTTCCTTTTACATGCAGCTTCATTATCTAATATCCTCTGTACAATGAGTCTTGCTTCTTTTTGCAAACGAATATTTTCTGCAACCCATTGGACTGTTGATGAAAATCTACCCCTGGAAATAAAAAAATGTATCATCATTGCCGCACCGCATACCAGTAACTGGGATTTCTGGTATACCATGGCTTCGTTTGCTATTTTGAAACTGAAGATCCGTTTTACAGTAAAAAAAGAATGGATGCGTTTTCCCTTTAGTTTAGTGATGCGCCCATTGGGAGGAATCGGCATTGACCGGAATCCCCCATCAAAAGAATTACCCAGGAAAAGTTTTGTGGAGGCTATGATCCAGCTTTTCAAGGAAAATGACGAACTGATTATTCTGGTTACACCCGAGGGTACCCGAAGTAAGCGTACTAAATGGAAAACAGGCTTCTATCATGTAGCATTAGGTGCCGGAGTTCCTATTTGCCTGGGGTATGTGGATTATCAGAAAAAGAAAGCCGGTATTACCAAAACCATCTACCCATCTGATTTTCAGTCAGATATGCGCGAGATAATGGAATTTTACGCGCAAATCCATCCAAAATTCCCCGAACAGTTTTCGATTGATACTGATTATACCCCCTGAGCCGCTTTTTAAAAGTTGATTCCTATTTTCCTGGCTGTTTTACTACTATCCATCACGTATTTCCCCCGCTTATCACAATTCAGAAAGAAAGCAGCATGAGGGTTAAAACGCCTAAACCATTGATTTTATTGGGCTTCAAAGCTTAATTCAATATTATGCACTTGCAAATACTGAAGTTAAGATAGTACTATATATTGCATAGTACTATTATCTTTGTTCTATAAAGTAAATAACCAAAAACAAATTTTATGAAAAAGTACATTTTCCCTGCAAACTTAATCGCCTTATTACTGCTTGTGCCTGCCATATTTATCGGGTACCTACATGACAACACAAAAGCTGAGGTAAAAAATGAGACCACTGAAATAACCCGCCACTCAAACAAAAGCACGGAAGCGAAAGTAACGTTAGACCTATTCAATATTTTAAGAGTTAATTAAATAAGGCTGATTGCCCAGCTTCCAGGTCAATGTTTTGATTTTGTATGATTCCTTGATTGTTCCCAAAATTGAAACTGTACCTTCGCACAAACAAGTGTTAGTTTATGTGGCTGAATAATATTCTGGAAACCATTGGCAATACCCCCCTGATCAGGTTGAATAAGATCACCAAAGACCTGCCTGCTATCGTGCTGGCAAAAGTGGATTATTTTAATCCCGGCAATTCTATCAAAGACAGGATGGCCCTTAAAATGGTGGAAGTGGCCGAAAAAGAAGGTAAACTAAAACCGGGTGGCACCATTATCGAAGGAACCAGTGGAAATACGGGTATGGGACTGGCACTGGCTGCCTGTGTAAAAGGCTACAAATGCATTTTTGTTACTACCGATAAACAATCCAAAGAAAAAGCAGATATCCTGAAAGCCGTTGGTGCAGAAGTGATTGTTTGTCCCACCAATGTTCTCCCCGAAGATCCCATGAGTTATTATAGCGTGGCCAAAAGGCTGGGCAAAGAGATTCCCAATTCCATGTACATGAACCAGTACGATAACCTGGCTAATCGTCAGGCACATTATGAAAGTACCGGTCCGGAAATATGGGAACAAACTGAAGGAAAGATTACCCACCTGGTTTGCACGGCAGGTACCGGTGGAACCATTACAGGTACAGCTATGTATCTCAAAGAAAAAAATCCATCTATCAAAATCTGGGCAATCGATGTGTTTGGCTCATTGCTTACTAAATATTACAATACCGGCGAAATCGATATGAACGAGGTGCATCCTTATATTTCAGAAGGATTTGGTGAAGATTTTGTTCCGCAGAATTACGATATGCGTGTAATCGATCATTTTGAACAGGTGACTGATAAGGAAGGTGCAGTTATGGCAAGAAGAATTGCTAAAGAAGAAGGATTGTTTTGCGGCTATAGCGCAGGTAGCTGTTTACAGGGGTTGATGCAATTGAAATCAACTTTAACGAAAGATGATGTGGTAGTGTGTATTTTCCATGACCATGGCAGTCGCTATGTAGGAAAAATTTATAACGACCAATGGATGATGGAACGCGGTTTTCTGGATGTGAAATCTTTTAAGGATATCGTAAACGGCCGTAGTGCGAAAAACCTGGTAGCAGTTAGTCCAGACAAAACAGTAGCCCAGGCGGTCGAACTAATGAAAAAATATGATATTGAGCAAATACCTGTTATGGAGAATGGTGAACCCATTGGTGCAGTAAGTGAAAGTGGTTTATTTCAAAAAGTATTCAGTAATCCTGAAATCAGAAATGCAACTGTAGCCAGTGTGCTGGAACCCGCTTATCCATTGGTTGATTTTGATACGCCGGTAGAAAGACTGGGCAGTCTGATTAATAAAGAAAATGGAGCGGTGCTATCAAAAGATGAAAAAGGCGAATACCATATTGTTACCAAATATGATGTGATTCAGAGTCTTGCCAAATAAATTGCTGTATGTTGAGTTATACAGATCAGACCGGCCGAGAATTGGCACTTCCTAAACTCCCCGAAAGAATTATTTCGCTGGTGCCTTCTCAAACAGAATTATTGTATGATCTGGGATTGGAGGATGAGGTAATAGGCATCACCAAATTCTGTGTGCATCCCGACCATTGGTTCCGAAGCAAGAAAAGAATTGGTGGAACTAAAAATGTAAATATTTCAGCGGTAGCCTCCCTTAAACCCGATCTCATCATTGCCAATAAAGAAGAAAATAGTAAAGAGCAGATCCTTCTTCTGGAAAGAATTGCTCCCGTTTGGGTAACAGATATAAAAAATATGGTAGATGCCATCGAGATGATATTGCATATCGGCATGATTACCGGGAAATCCTCAGAAGCTATCAAAATCACCACTGAAATACGTAGCAAATTTGTTGATCTTGTTTCTTGGAGAGCCGAACATCAATTACCCTCCTATAAAACTGCCTACCTGATTTGGAAAGACCCTTATATGGTGGCAGGAGGGGATACTTTTATTGATCAAATGCTACAACTATCCGGTTGGAATAATCTATTTGCAAATAAGGAGAGATATCCGACGGTAACCATAGAAGAACTCATCTTACAAAAACCAGAATTGCTCCTGCTCTCCTCAGAACCCTACCCTTTTGGCAATAAACATATTGCGGAATTCCAGAAACAATTACCTGGTACAAAGATTATTTTGGTAGATGGAGAAATGTTTAGCTGGTATGGCAGCAGGCTACTGTATTCAGTTGATTATCTCAAAAAATTACTGGCAGGCCTGCCTGAGAATCCTTTCGTCTACAAAGTAAAACCAGGCAAAATGTTCAAAAAATGCTAACAACCGTTTGTGACAAAGAAAGTATCTTGCTGCCTCAATAACAGCTAACCGTTTCTCAGAATCAAAACATTATCTACACATGAAAAAGTACAGGGCCGGTGTATTATTCGGCAAAGAATTAGAAGCATTATACAATGATGCCAAAGACAATCAATTTGCATTACCTGCTGTAAATACCATCGGCACCAATACCATTAATGCTACCCTGGAAACTGCTGCAAAAGTGAACTCTCCGGTAATTATCCAGTTCTCAAACGGGGGTGCACAGTTTATTGCAGGTAAAGGCATGCCTAATGACCACCTGCAAGGGAATATCTCCGGTGGTGTTTCCGGAGCATTGCATATACATAATGTAGCTAAATATTATGGAGTACCGGTTGTATTACATACCGATCATGCTGCAAAAAAATGGTTACCCTGGATCAGTGGATTGATTGATGCAGGTGAACAATATTATAAAGAAAAAGGACAACCCCTTTTCAGTTCACATATGTTGGATTTATCTGAAGAACCACTGGAAGAAAATATCCATACTTCTGTTGAGTTCTTTAAACGTATGGCTCCATTAGGCATGAGTATTGAAATTGAATTGGGCGTTACAGGTGGTGAAGAAGACGGTGTAGATAATAGTGGTGTTGAAAATGATAAGCTATATACACAACCCCAACATGTTGCTTATTCCTATACAGAACTCAGCAAAGTAAGTAACCTGTTTACTGTTGCAGCTGCATTTGGAAATGTACATGGAGTGTATAGTCCGGGGAATGTAGAACTCCGTCCGGTAATTTTAAAGAACAGCCAGGATTATATAGAAAAGGAATTAAAAACCGGTCCAAAACCAGTGTATTTTGTATTCCATGGAGGCAGTGGTTCACCACAGCACCAGATCAGGGAAGCCATCAGTTATGGTGCCATCAAAATGAATATTGATACGGATTTACAATGGGCTTTCTGGGAAGGAATACAGCAGTTCTATAAAAAGAATGAAGGATATCTTCAGGCGCAATTGGGAAATCCGGAAGGAGCTGATAAACCCAATAAAAAATTCTATGATCCCCGTGTATGGTTACGCAAAGGAGAAGAAAGTTTCAGCAAGCGTTTGGAAGTTGCTTTCGAAGACCTGAATTGTATTAACAGGAATGCTTAATAAACCAGTGAAATCTATAAAAAAAGCTGCCCCGGATATTTGGGGCGGCTTTTTTGTTTCTGTACTTTACAGGAAATATTTTATCGATTTCTAACAGCGATTGCACACCATTTTCTAAATCTTATTATTCTTAATCTATCCTATTATGGCCAGTAAACAAATAGTTGATTTATTAGGCGATAAGGCAGCTTATCTTCTCGATCACCAATGCACAACCGTAGATAAAAAAACGATCCATCTCCCTTCACCAGATCATATAGAAAATACATGGATAAATAGTAACCGCAATAACCAGACCCTGAGAAGTATTCAAAATCTGCTGGAGCATGGCAGACTGGGAGGAACAGGTTATTGCAGTATTTTTCCGGTTGACCAGGGTATTGAGCATAGCGCAGGTTCTGCATTTGCCCCGAATCCCATCTATTTTGATCCTGAAAACATTATAAAATTAGCAATTGAGGGTGGATGTAATGGTGTGGCATCCACATTTGGAGTTTTGGGAATTATGAGCCGGAAATATGCCCATAAAATCCCATTTATTGTAAAAATTAACCACAATGAATTACTGAGTATTCCTAACCGATACGACCAGACTATGTTTGGCACTATCAAAAGCGCCTGGAATATGGGAGCGGTTGCTGTTGGCGCTACTATTTATTGGGGAAGTGAAGAAAGTAACCGCCAACTAAAAGAAGTTGCTGAAGCTTTTGAAATGGCCCATGAACTGGGAATGGCTACCATTTTATGGTGTTATCTGAGAAATAATGGATTCAAAGTAAATGGGGTAGATTACCATAGCTCCGCGGATTTGACCGGACAGGCCAATCACCTGGGGGTGACTTTGCAGGCAGATATTATTAAACAAAAATTACCCACAAATAATGGTGGCTATTTAGCTATAAAACAGGGTAAAACCAGTCCCCTGGTATATGAAAAACTAACTACCGATCATCCCATAGACCTTTGCCGGTACCAATTACTTAATTGCTATAATGGGCGTATAGGCCTGATCAATTCAGGTGGAGAGAGCAAGGGCGATAGTGATCTGGGAGAAGCCGTATCTACAGCGGTTATCAATAAAAGAGCCGGTGGAATGGGACTGATTTTGGGTAGAAAAGCTTTCCAACGCCCCATGTCGGAAGGTATCAGCCTTCTCAATGCCATTCAGGATGTATACCTGGATAACACGATCACAATCGCTTAAAAATCACTCCTTTTGAGTATCCTCGGGCAACTATACAGCGGGGTGCCAATGGGTACAGGTTAAGGAATTATTATTATCTTCGACCCCCAATTGTTAGACCGTTATGAAAAAAGAACGTGAAGAAGACCTTGAAGCCAATCTGACCGGTGATGAGAGCCAGGGAGGAGAACATGCAAAGCCCAGATGGTTCAAACGTATTCGCAAAGGTATCTTAACCTCTACTGCCGATAAAAAGGAAACACCGGAAGGCTTGTGGAATAAATGCCCGAATTGCAATTATATCTGCACCACTTCTGAATTGAGGGAAAATCTTTTTGTTTGTCCCAAATGCAGTTATCATCATCGTATCGGTAGCGAAGAATATTTTGAGTTCCTTTTTGATAATAAAGAATATACAGAGCTATTTGACAATATCCAAAGCAAGGATGCACTTGGGTTTACTGATCTGAAATCTTATCAGAAAAGACTGGATGATATCCATTCAAAAACCGATCTTAAAGATTCGATGCGGGTGGCAACAGGAACCGTGAATGGAGAGGGCATTGTAATTGCCTGTATGGATTTTGAATTTATCGGTGGCTCATTGGGTAGTGTAATGGGAGAGAAATTCAGCAGGGCTGTAGATTATTGTATCGAGCACAAACTGGCTTACCTGGTAATCAGCAAAAGTGGTGGTGCCCGTATGATGGAAAGTGCATTCAGTTTAATGCAGTTGGCCAAGACCAGCGGTAAGCTCTCACAATTAAGTGATGCAAAACTTCCTTATATCTCTTTACTCACTGACCCTACTTTTGGTGGTATCTCTGCCAGCTTCGGTATGCTGGGCGATCTCAATATTGCAGAACCCGGCGCATTGATTGGTTTTGCCGGACCGAGGGTAATCAAAGAAACCATAAAAAAAGATTTACCCGAAGGTTTTCAACGCAGTGAGTTTTTATTAGAGCACGGCTTTCTGGATTTTATCGTTGCCAGAAAGGATTTGAAAGATAAACTGGCACAACTGGTTCTTCTGTTCAGGTCATAAAACTGTCTCTGCTATCCAGTTGCTTTTTTGATGCTTACTTTTATGACCCCTTTTGGCAACTATGGCAAATGAAATGAATAACCGACAGGCATATTTTAATTACCACATTGAAGATAAATATGAGGCGGGCATTGTTTTGCTGGGCACCGAAGTCAAATCCATTCGTGAAGGCAAACTCAGTTTTAATGATGCTTTCTGTATGTTTGATGATGGAGAGCTTTGGGTAAGGGGCTTATACATTGCCGAATATGCACAGGGAACTTCCAATAACCATATCGCTGTACATGATCGGAAATTGCTGCTCAATAAACGGGAACTGGCAAAATGGCAAAACCGTATGAAAGACAAAGGCTATACCATTGTTCCTTTGAAAGTGTTTTTTAATGAAAAGAATATCGTTAAAGTGGAGATCGGATTGGGAAGAGGTAAAAAATTGCACGATAAAAGAGAGACTATTAAAAACAGAGACGTAGAAAAAGAGATCAAACGGTATTTGAAAAATTAATTGTATTTATTCCTGGTATTTTCTTTTTTTCTCTTCCACATATCCCAATTGCTCTACTAAAGACTCTGCTGTAGGATTTCTTGTAACTGATACAGCTATCTGAAATAAAGCCAGGTAAAATACAACCGATATAATCAATTCACCCCAGGTAATCCAATAGCCCCAAAACGCATATACCGCTGCTTTTTCAGGAGTTGCTGACTCGTAGATCACTTCCCATTTTTCGCCCTCTTTCAACTCCCGTAAAAAATAGCGGGCATCAATGGCGTATTGCTTTTTCCCATCACTGTAAAGGGCTTGGGGTATTTTAGTTCCTGAACTGCTATCCGGTTGCCAATGAATTACGGCGGGTGATTTTTCGCCGTCAAAAAAATCCGGCTGTCGGCAGAATAGAACATACGATCCAAAACAAATGATATACAGTATAGAAACGGTTTTAAACAAAATATTAATTTAATAAATGATCCAATTAAATTGCTACCAATCTACACTTCCTTATGAATATTCAATTTATGCAGTTCCAGTATCGTAGCTTGTCCATCATCGCTTTCGCGATACATAGGTACAAATTTCCGGTTGAAAATAATTTCATTATACGTGTAGGAAGTGCGTTGTTGTACATAATTTGAAAACACATCATCAAAACCCCGTAACATCACATATAGCTCCACATCGCCATTTTCCATATCTTCTTTAGTGAAACCATAAAAAGGGCTGGTTTCTGTGATGGGATGTACTACAGTCCAGCTCATGGACATACTTTCTACGCGATTTCTTTCGAGATCAAGGGAAAAGTATTTGTAAACAGGTATTTCGTCTTCCAGCACTTTCAACCCTACATTCACTTTGACCTCCAGATCGGTTAAAGAATGATTGTCTTTGTATGCGGCGAACCGAAACATCAACCCGGTGCCTTCTTTATATGGGCCCACAATCGCATCCTCGCTGAAAACAAGATAACTTTTTGGTTTGGAAAAACGTCCGTAGATCAAACCCGTGGTGATTGCAAGAGCTGACAAGCCTGTTAATGATTCCAGGCCAGATATTAAGTTTGCAGCATCCCCAACCGGGTTTACCCTGCCATATCCTACCGTTGTAAATGTTTCCGTGCTAAAATAAAAAAGCTCTTTGAAGGTTTTCCATGTATCACCGGATTGGATTCCCTGCATTTCAGCTGGACCAATCAAAAAATATACGCCGGTAAATGCCAGGTTAATCCCTATATAAAATACAAGGATCACGGTTACGAATTTCCAGGTAGGCAGGTTAAGCATATCATGAAAAAGACTGGCTCTTCTCCAAAAAGGCATGCCTTCCTTTACAAGATTATACGACCCATCTTTATTAATAAACCGTCCGCTACCCAAATCTCCAGTGTTCGTACTGAACCCGGTATTATTATTTTGGTGAGAGAAGGGGTTTATTTTTTTGTATAATGACATAACTGCTATTTAAACATAAATAAATATGTATTTGTATTATTGAGTCAACTATTTTTCAGATGCCAGGTATTGTTTAAGAATTGTATAGGGAATAATCGAAAATACAGGACTATTGCAAGCTGATGAAGTTACATGAGGGAAATTTGGGCCTATATATAAGCCTTTATCTGAGATCGGAAGAGCGTCGTGTAGGGAA
>CAIWKU010000383.1 GCA_903913355.1 uncultured Bacteroidota bacterium
ACAATGATGAAGGGTTATTTTCTTCTGTTAATCATTAAAAAGAAAATTATAAAATACTACATTTATAAGTATCAGATCTTTATCAGGCAATCTACTGAAACCTATAAAAATGAAACTAAAAATAAACTGCCTACAACATATCGGTCTCCCGATAACAGATATCTCTGTTTCAAGGGCTTTTTATGAGAAATTGGGATTTGAAATGGTAATGTCCTCCCATTTTATCCACCAGGGTGCCGAAGGAAAAGTGGCTATGATGAAACTCGGAGAAATTATCCTGGAACTCTACCAGATGCCCGAACCGGAATTAAGCAGGGTTAAGCAAAGAAGCAATGGATACATTGATCATATTGCTTTTGATGTGGATGATATTGATGAAACATTTGCTTTATTAAAAAACAATGGGTATGCAGTGATTGAAGAAAAGCCGGTGTTTTTAAATTTCTGGGAAAAAGGTTGCGAGTATTGTTATATCCTGGGGCCGGATGGGGAAAGACTAGAGTTCTGCCAGATACTATAACAAAGGCTCGGTTAGATCATGTAAGCAGTTGAATACAGTGGGTTAGGCTATCTTCCCAGGTGTTCAGTTTTATACCAAAATCTTTCACTATATCGTTTGTATCCATCACTGAATACGCTGGTCTTTTGGCGGGTGTAGGATAGGCGGAACTTGGGATGGGTAAAACAGTAGTTTGTAATCCGGCTTTATCGCGTATCGCCACCGCAAAATCATACCAGGAGATGACTCCCTGGTTACTGTAATGATAAATGCCGTAATGCGTATTTCCTTTAGTGAGTGATTGTATCACCTGCAAGATAGCACCAGCCAGGTCTGCTGCATACGTAGGAGAACCGATCTGATCACTGACTATTTTTAGCTCAGGTCTTTCTTTCATCAAACGCAGCATGGTTTTTACAAAATTATTCCCATGCGTACTATATACCCAGGAAGTTCTGATGATGATGGTTTTTGGATTATTTTCTAAAGCCAGCTTTTCACCGAGCCATTTGGTATATCCATAATAATTCACCGGACTGGTTGATACATCATCCACCCGATAAGGCCGGGTACCATTGCCATCAAATACATAATCAGTAGAAATAGAAATCAGTGTGCAACCGGAAAGGTTACATTGCTGCGCAATCTTACCTACCGATTCTGCATTGGTAATATAGGCCAGCTCCTGTTCTGTTTCTGCTTTATCAACGGCCGTATAAGCTGCACAATTGATAAAATAAGCAGGTGTATGTTTCTCAAAAAAAGGGGCAATAGAATCAGGTTGCGTCAAATCCAATTCAGCACGACTGGCAAATAGAAAATTATACTCATTCTCCCATGTCTTGGCCAGTTGTTCAATTTCCCATCCTAACTGTCCGCTTTTACCGGTAATAACAATCAATGGTTTTGACATAGGGCAATTATCAGTTAGCTATTAAACTCTTTAGGCTGCTTTGACCATTCTTCTTTGGGCAGTGACTTAAAATATTCATATGTTCTTTTCAATCCTTCTGCCCTGTCGATTTTAGGTTCCCAACCCAATAACTCTTTTGCCTTGGTAATATCCGGCTGTCTTTGCTTAGGATCATCAACAGGCAATGGTTTGTAAATGATTTTTACAGATGAGCCAGTCAACTTCAATACTTCCTCAGCAAATTCTTTTAAAGTGATTTCATTTGGGTTTCCAATATTCACCGGCATGGTATAATCACTCATCAGCAAACGGTAAATCCCTTCTACCAGATCATCTACATAACAAAATGAACGGGTTTGACTACCATCTCCAAAAACAGTTAAATCCTCACCACGCAAAGCCTGTCCAATAAAAGCTGGTAATGCTCTTCCATCATTGAGTCGCATTCTCGGACCATAGGTATTAAAGATGCGTATGATTCGTGTTTCAACGCCATGAAAGGTATAATACGCACGTGTAATCGATTCCATGAACCGTTTGGCTTCATCATAAACACCTCTTGGTCCAACAGGATTTACATTACCCCAATACTCTTCTGTTTGCGGATGCACTTTCGGATCTCCATATACTTCACTGGTAGATGCCACCAGCATTCTGGCTTTTTTTTCTTTGGCTAGTCCCAGACAATTATGCGTTCCCAATGCCCCTACTTTCAGGGTTTGGATAGGGATTTTCAAATAATCAATCGGACTGGCCGGTGAAGCAAAATGAAGGATATAATCAAGCGGACCAGATACATGAATGAATTTGGATACATCGTGATTATAAAACTCAAAATTTTTGAGTTTGAACAGATGTTCTATATTTCTAAGATCACCTGTAATCAGGTTATCCATGGCAATCACATGATAATCTTCCTTGATAAACCTGTCGCACAAATGAGAACCCAGGAAACCTGCGGCACCGGTTATTAAAATTCTTTTTTGAGACATGGCTAGTGATTTATGGTCTGCCAATACTTTCGTAATGGTATCCCAGGTTCGTAATGAATTTTACATCAAACAGGTTGCGCCCGTCGAAAATCACTTTTTTCTTTAAACGGGAATTGATCATATCAAAATCAGGCGTTCTGAATTCGCTCCATTCTGTTGCGATGATCAAAGCATCTGCGTTTTCCAAAGCGGCGTATTGATTTTGCGCATACTGTATTTTATCGCCAATCGTTTTTTGAATATTCGGCATAGCTTCCGGATCATAGGCTTGTACTGTTGCACCGGCAGCTACCAGCGCATCGATCAGATACAATGCCGGAGCTTCGCGGATATCATCTGTATTGGGTTTAAATGCCAACCCCCATAATGCAAAATGTTTGCCTTTCAGATCGCCTTTAAAATATTTCTCAATTTTGGGTATCAGGTGTAATTTCTGTGCATCATTTACATCTTCTACTGAT
>CAIWKU010000384.1 GCA_903913355.1 uncultured Bacteroidota bacterium
AGTTTAGTGGATTTTATAGTTCTAGCACGGGTAATAGTAAAAGAGTCACCTACGATTATAATACAACATCTGCACAATATGATAAGCTAAACAATATATTGAGTAATGATTTTAAAAACGAATACGATTATGGTGGAGGGAGCATTAATTTCAGGGCTAACCAAAAGAAAATGAATTATACCATAGGAAGTTCATTGCAGTCTGCTACACTAAATAGTACCAATAATACCAATGGAACCATTATCAGACAAACCTTTACAGATGCCTTGCCCAATCTGAATATTCAGTATAAAATGAACAGTAGCAGGAATCTGGTATTTAATTATGCAACTTCTACTACTCAACCAACCACCACACAATTACAACCCATCCTGGATGTGAGCGATCCATTAAATACCTATAAAGGCAACCCAAATTTAAAACGGAGCTATACGCAATCAGTAAATCTGAATTATTTTTCCGCAAACATGTATACACAAAGAAATTTTTTCGCTTTTATTTCTGCATCCAAAACGGCGAATGCAATTGTAAATGCGGATAGTATACAAGCCAATGGGTCAAGAGTAAGTATGCCTGTAAATGCAAATGGAAATTACATGGTCTTTGCCAGCATGAATGCGGGTTTTCCTTTAAAAAAGATTAAGTCGAGAGTAGATATAGGTGTGGGTAGTAACCTTACCCATACTATCAGTTTTGTGAACGGAACCTCAAACGCAATTGATAATACCAGTATTAGTCCAAACATTGGGTATAGTTTTTTCCTTGAAAACAAAATCGATATTTATGCCAGTGGAAGATTGAATATCAGTAAAGCGGCCTATTCTCTTCAGCAACAGTTAAATAGTAATTATCTGCAACAGGTATATGGGTTAGATATGTCCAATTATCTTCCTTGGGGATTGATTGTAAATAACAACCTTAATTACACAGTGAATACAGGAAGAGCAGATGGGTACAATACAAAAATTGCATTGTGGAATGCGTCTATTGCAAAAGGCTTTTTAAAGAATAAGCGGGGAGAACTAAAGTTTACGGTATTTGACCTCCTGAATCAAAACCAGGGAACCAGCCGTAATGTGAACCAGAATTATATTGAAGACACCCGCTATAATGTGTTGCAGCGTTATTTTCTACTTACTTTCTCATTCAGGTTGAATAAGGCAGCAGGTAGTGATGGTATTAGGATTGTTACAAGGTCAGTAGGGGGGTAATTGTGTTTCGGGTTGCAGGTTAAGTGTTGCGTGTTACGGGCAATTATTCCAGATTTTGTATTGGAGCATCCAGTAGGACTTATTCGTATTCCTGTCTTATTTGTGTCTTACTTCCTCGTAGGTTTCTTCGGTTATAACTGAAGAAACCTACAATAACCTTCGGTTGTAACCGAAGAAATACAGACGCAAACAAAATGTAAATACAATTAAACTGAGGACTGACAGTAAAAAATTAACAGGCAATTCCTAAAGCTTTCAAAACAATTTGCCTCTTAAATAAGCTTTGACAAACAAACGAGTAACAACCTGTAAAATTGCAAATTTGTTTTGAAACTTAAAAATCAGTGTGACCTACTTAAATAATCTGAAATAGTCAATAC
>CAIWKU010000385.1 GCA_903913355.1 uncultured Bacteroidota bacterium
AGTGCTTTGTCAGAAGGTCAGGAATGCACATTTGACCTAACTTGCTATTGTTCCCTCAAATAAATTGGCATTTGATTTCTACTGTGGGCAGTGTGGCTGGAGGATGGTTACCCATGTTTTTTATCAATTCTCTCAAATGGCCAGTATATAAGGCCCGGAAAACAGCCATGCTGATTTATGCATTTTGTGTATTGCCTATTTTCTTTACACTATTACTCGGACAGGTCAGCTATTGGCTTGCAGTGATGGTGATAGGATTGGCAGCAGCCGCTCACCAGGCATGGAGTGCAAATATTTATACTACAGTAAGTGATATGTTTCCCAAAAATGCCACCGGCTCTGTAACAGGTATCGGGGGAATGTTTGGCGCAGTGGGGGGGATCGTTCTCTCACTGTTTGTTCAGAAAAATATGTTTGTCTATTACCGCTCCATACATAAAATAGAAACGGCTTATTATATCATGTTCATTGTATGCGGACTTGCTTATTTATCAGCCTGGTTAATTATGCATTTCCTGATTGGTAAAAAACATAAGCAGGTAATCATCGGCTAATATTTTATTTTATAATAGATTGGTCAACACTCGTCATTTGTTATATGAAAAGATGTAAACTCTTCTTATTAGTAATTATTGGGTACCTGTTACCACAGGCAATGATTGCGCAATCAAAAACCAATCTGGTCAGTGTAAAAGATAACCCTGCCAAACGCAGCGTATCCATTACCATCAATGGAAAGCCTTTTACAGAATTGGTGTATACAGATACAATTGAAAAACCTGTTCTGTATCCTATTTATGCAGCAGATGGAGAAGCCATTACTCGCGGGTTTCCCTGGAATCCAAAGCCGAACGATCCTACAGATCATCCACATCATCTGGGTCTTTGGTTCAATTATGAAAAAGTAAACGGCCTCGATTTCTGGAACAATTCTTTTGCCATACCTGCAGAAAAAAAGAACCTGTATGGATGGATTCGCACCGAAAAAATTGCAGAAACCGAATCTGGTTTAAGAGGGAAACTGGTATATATGGCAGACTGGACCGACCAGGGGAAGAACATCTTACTAAAAGAAAAAACCACTTATATATTCAGTGAACAGAATAATAGCCGGGTGATTGACAGGATTACGGAATTAACCGCAGAGCAAAATATTGCTATGCCAGATACAAAAGATGGCTTACTGGGATTGCGCGTGGCACATGAACTCGAATTACCGATAAATCAAACAAAAGAATATACAGATGATAAAGGGAATGTGACCAAAGTGACTACCACTAAGGATGCTACGGTTACCGGAAACTATATTACCTCTGCCGGAAAACAGGGAGATGCTGCCTGGGGCACACGGGGTAACTGGTGTATGTTGTATGGGAAGAAAGGTGTTGATACCATCAGTATTGCCATTATTGATCATCCGGAAAACCCAGGCTACCCTACCTATTGGCATGCCCGGAATTATGGATTATTTGCAGCCAATCCTTTGGGACAAAGAATATTCTCAGAAGGAAAAGAAAACCTGAATTTTCGGATATCCAAGGGGCATACAGTCATATTTCGTTACCGAATTGTGATCCACTCAGGAAAACAAAGACTGCCCATGTCTTTACTAAATCAGTTTGTTGCGGGATTTTCTCAGAAACAATAAGGGTGGATAGTAAATAGTTACTGCGAGCTATCCTCGTCAATTATGCTTTTTTTAGAAATAATTGATGTATTACGAATTGGGTAAATCAGGGTAAAATAACCCGCTTTGCTATTTTAATGCCACAACACGTTATTTTTACCGAATAGATTCTACGTTATGCAGTTAAGTTTTTCCTATCAAAAAAAGAAAGTAATACAGGCACTTCGTTATCATTTTGTTCAGCGGTCGGAGATCCGCATCCTCATTATACTGGTTAATGTGTTTGCTATTTTATCGGCTGTACTTTTTTATACCAAAAAAATTCGCCCCGAACCATTTTTGCTGGGCTCCTTTATCTGGATAATGCTAATGGCATCTTTCTGGTATATTTTACCCCATACCATTTATAAAAGAGCCGCCACTTTCAAGGACTCCTTTATCATCAATTTTACAGACAGAGCCGTGCTTCTGGAGAATGAAAGAGGAAGTATTGACTGGACCTGGGAAAAATTCAGCCGCTATTTCGAGAGCCCGCATTTTTTCCATCTTTATTTTGACTCAAAATCTTTTTTCCTCGTTCCCAAAGATGATATGGCGGAAGAATTTAAACATGAACTAAGGGCATTGCTGAATAGTAAGATTGGACAGTAGAACATATTAAGTCATTAGGTCATTGTTAAAAGAGATTGGACCAGATGTAGTTTTACTAATACCTACTGACCAATGACTTATTGACCAATAACTCCTATAGCTCTTTGTCCATTTCAAAATGTGCAATCGTAACTTCTTCAAATTCGGGTCCGCAAATTTTGTAGCCATTTTTTTCGTAGAAACCTACGGCCGATTTTCGGGCATGCATGGTTAGGCGGCGGTAGCCCCTGTCTCTGGCAATATTTTCTGCAAAACTCATTAAAACCCGTCCGATACCCTTTCCCTGCAGGCCGGAACTGACCGCCATTTGTCGCAGACGGACTGTTTTTGGGTCGATTTCGGTTAAAATACAGCAGCCTTCCAGTTTTTCTTCATCAAAACAGCCAATCAGGATATCCCTTGCTTCCGCTTCCATATGTTCTTTGGTAAAGGATAAACCTAGGGGTTTTCGCAACATTTGGTAGCGTAAATCCAGCATTTGCTGGTATTCTTTGGAGCCGTGATCGATAATTTTTAATGCCATAATACAGGGGTAATGCTACAAGATAATGATCATTTTAGTAAAAAAAAGGGTAAAATGATGGTCGGATAGGCATAACAAACCCTATCTGTGGAAACAAATATGTTATAATGCATTGCTTATTTGACAAAAAGTATATTTTTGCGGCTGTAACAAAAACATTTACAATGTCAGACATCGCTACAAGAGTTAAAAAAATCATAGTTGACAAGTTAGGAGTTGACGAAGCTGAAGTGACCAATGAAGCTTCTTTCACTAATGACCTCGGTGCCGATTCTTTGGATACCGTTGAGTTGATTATGGAATTCGAAAAAGAATTCAATATCTCCATCCCTGATGAGCAGGCTGAAACCATTACTACTGTTGGTCAGGCTGTTGCTTACCTTGAAGAACACGCTAAGTAAGAATTTTACTCCACGTAAGGTATAATTTTAATCCGCCTTTCTGCGGCGCTTTAGCCATAGAAGGCGGATTATCACTTCAAACAGGCAATGAATATGCAGTTAAAGAGAGTAGTGGTTACCGGTATCGGAACAATTACGCCACTCGGAAATAATCTGGAGGATTACTGGAACGGATTGCTGAATGGCGTTTCAGGAGCTGATAGTATTACTCTTTTTGATGCCAGTAAATTCAAAACCCGTTTTGCCTGCGAAGTAAAAGGATTTGATCCTACCCAGTTCATGGATAGGAAAGAAGCCCGTAAACTTGACCGTTTTGCCCAGCTGGCCCTTGTTGCCAGTGATATGGCTGTGGCAGATGCCGGTATTAGTAAAGAAAACGTAGATGTTGACCGTGTAGGGGTCATCTTCGCCAGTGGAATCGGTGGCTTAACCACTTTCCAGGAAGAAGTCATCAACTTCGCCAAAGGAGACGGAACACCCCGTTTTAATCCCTTCTTCATCCCCAAAATGATCCTGGATATCGCCGCAGGGCAGATATCTATGCGACATGGTTTCCGTGGACCCAATTTTGCCGTAGTAAGTGCCTGTGCATCCAGTACCAATGGTATGATTACAGCTGCCGACAATATCCGTCTCGGGAAAGCCGATATCATTATCAGTGGTGGATCCGAAGCCGTGATTAGTGAGGCCGGTGTAGGAGGTTTCAATGCTATGAAAGCCATGAGCGAACGTAACGATGATCCTAAAACGGCCAGTCGCCCTTATGATAAGGACCGCGATGGTTTTGTTATGGGAGAAGCTGCGGGAGTAGTGGTTTTGGAAGAATATGAGCATGCTATTAAAAGGGGAGCAAAAATTTATTGTGAACTGGCTGGAGGTGGTGCTACTGCAGATGCATATCATTTAACTGCCCCACATCCGGAAGGATTAGGAGCAAGAAATGTAATGATAGCCGCATTGAGAGATGCAGGCATGCATCCTACGGAAATAGATTATATCAATACACATGGTACTTCCACCCCATTGGGTGATGGTGCTGAGGCAAAAGCCATTACTGAGGTATTCGGGGAGCATGCGTATGCGTTAAATATCAGCGCTACCAAATCCATGACCGGACATTGTTTGGGTGCTGCCGGCGTAATTGAAGCCATTGCCTGTATCCAAAGCGTGATACATGATATTATCCCGCCTACCATCAATCATTTTACCGATGATCCGACCCTGGATCCTAAATTGAACTTTACGTTTAACAAGCCACAGAAAAGGGTTGTCAGAGCCGCTTTAAGCAATACTTTCGGCTTTGGAGGCCATAATGCCTGTGTGATTGTAAAAAAATACGTAGCTTAAATTCGTGCAATTTTTCAGAAAACTTTTCAAAAACCCGGAAGACGCTTTATTTGCAAAGCAGTTAAAAAATGTGCTTGGTGTACAATCAAGTAATATTTTGCTTTATCGGACAGCTTTGAGTCACCGTTCCGTAAAAGAAACTGCTGATGAGAATAATGAGCGCCTGGAATACCTGGGGGATGCCGTTTTAAGTGCTGTGGTAGCAGATTATTTATTTAAAAGATATCCTTATAAAGGCGAGGGCTTTCTTACCGAAATGCGCAGCAAAATGGTAAACCGCCAGCAATTGAATGATATTGCTTTGAAAATGGGTCTTCGTAAACTTACTTTCTACAACAAATTTGATAATGCACTAAAAGGAAGCCAGATTTTTGGGAACACCCTGGAAGCCCTGGTAGGAGCCGTTTATCTTGATAAAGGCTATCTTAAAACCCATTCCTGGGTGCTCAAACAGATCGTCATCCCGCATATGTTTGTGGATGATCTGGAACTGATCGATATCAACCTCAAAAATAAACTTATTGGATGGGCCAGTAAAAATGGAAAGACCCTCACCTTTGAACTGGCAGAAGAAAAAATGGAAGGAAGCCGTCGCCTCTTTACCATCAACGCCATACTCGATGGACAATTACTGGCTTGCGGAAAGGGTTATAATAAAAAAGATGCCAGTCAGGTGGCGGCTCAGGTGGCGGTTGAGAAGATTGGAATCTGATTGGCTATTAGCTGTTGGCCATTGGCTTATTTTTCAATAAATATTTGAACACCCATCATTAGATACAAAGCCAATAGCCAACGGCCAAATGCTAACCCCCAATTTCCTGGCACAATTCCACCAAAACCCCATTTGTACCCTTAGGATGTAAGAAGCAAACCCATTTATTATCAGCGCCTTTTTTAGGTTCTTTATTTAGCAGCACAAAACCTTCCTTCTGTAAACGTTCCATTTCGGCAAGAATATCCCCTACTTCAAAAGCAATATGGTGAATGCCTTCTCCTTTTTTTTCGATAAATTTAGCGATTACCCCATCTTCACGAATACTTTCCAATAACTCGATTTTACTATCGCCGGTTTGAAAAAAAGCAGTATTCACTTGCTCAGATGCAACGGTTTCTGTTTTATAACAGGGGGTATTCAGTAGTTTTTCGTAGAGAGGGATTGCTGTTTCAAAACGGGATACGGCGATACCTATATGCTCAATTTTCAACATATCTTTTGGTTTGCAGGGGTCTTTACGAAATATGGAAAAACAAGCGCAGACGCCCTTTGCGGACAAATTTATAGAACCTATTGCAGTACTTTTGTGTTAATTAGAATAATAAATTTCCTGTTTAATATGTTGAAATTACCTATTTATCTCGATAACAATGCAACCACTCCAATGGACCCACGGGTACTGGAGGCAATGATCCCTTATTTTACCGAACATTTTGGTAATGCGGCCAGCCGTAACCATCCATTCGGATGGGAAGCAGAAGAGGCTGTGGATTATGCCCGCGAACAAGTGGCAAAACTGGTTGGTGCAGATCCGAAAGAAATCATATTCACTTCCGGTGCTACCGAAGGAGATAATCTGGGTATTAAAGGGGTATATGAAATGTATGCCAGTAAAGGTAACCATATCATTACCTGTACTACGGAACATAAAGCTGTATTGGATACCTGCAAACATATTGAACGCACAGGTGGGGAAGTAACTTATCTGGAAGTAAAAGCAGATGGATTGATAGACCTGGGTGAATTGGAAGCTGCTATCAGGCCCACAACAATCCTGATTGCCATTATGTATGCAAATAATGAGATCGGTGTTATTCAGCCTGTCAGAGAAATCAGCGCCATTGCTAAAAAACACGGAGTATTATTTTTTACCGATGCGGTTCAGGCAGTAGGTAAAATACCGGTAGATGTAAATAAAGATGGTATCGATATCATGGCGTTTACTGCCCATAAAATGTATGGCCCAAAAGGTATTGGCGCATTGTATGTACGCCGTAAAAATCCAAGAGTAAAAGTTACCGCTCAAATGGATGGTGGCGGTCATGAAAGGGGGATGCGTAGTGGTACACTCAATGTGCCCGGGATAGTTGGCTTTGGTAAAGCCTGCGAATTGGCCCGATTAGAAATGGCCGATGATGCTGCCAGATTAAGCAAACTCCGCGACAAACTCGAAAACGCATTGATGCAGATTGAGGAAACCTATGTAAACGGAAATAGGGAACATCGTCTTCCCCATGTTGCAAATATTTCTTTTAAATATGTGGAAGGAGAAGGACTACTAATGGGCTTTAATAAAAATATTGCTTTATCATCCGGCTCTGCCTGTACTTCTGCTTCACTTGAACCCAGTTATGTACTGAAAGCACTTGGTTTGGGCGATGATTTGGCACATAGCTCACTTCGTTTTGGTCTTGGCCGTTTTACCACCGAAGAGCAAATTGATTATACAATTAAATCAGTTAGCGAAACGGTACTAAAGCTAAGAGAAATGAGCCCTCTTTGGGAAATGTTCAAAGAAGGCGTAGACATAGATAAAATTGAATGGGCGCATCATTGATCAATTCGAAAATGATTAATTTGAAAATGGGTTCAAATTAATCATTCGTAAAACAAAAGCATTTTCAAATTAACTAATTTTCAAATTTTCAAATTCATACCATGGCATACTCAGAAAAAGTAATCGATCATTACAGTAACCCTAAGAATGTAGGTACACTGGATAAATCCAAAAAGAATGTAGGAACCGGTTTGGTAGGCGCTCCTGAGTGTGGAGATGTAATGCGTTTACAGATAGAAGTAGACGATGCTACCGGCGTTATTACCGATGCAAAATTTAAAACTTTTGGCTGCGGTTCTGCTATTGCCTCCTCTTCACTGGCTACCGAATGGTTAAAAGGGAAAACCGTGGATCAGGCAGTTCAAATCGATAATATGGATCTGGTTGAAGAACTGAATCTGCCTCCGGTAAAAATTCACTGTTCTGTACTTGCGGAAGATGCAATCAAATCAGCCATCAACGATTACCGCAAAAAGAATGGCCTGGAAGAACTGGTATTCGAAGAAAAAATTCATTAATAATTTACTCAGGGTTTTCGATAATACCCATTGTTAATTATTAATCGTTAATTATTAATTGTTATTTAAGGTAAATGGTTGCAACAGAAAATAGTATTTACGTTAGCGAGAAGGCGAAAAAGAAAGTTCATCAATTGATGGAAGAAGCCGGTGTTATGGGAGATGCTAACTATTTCTTACGTGTAGGCGTAGTTGGCGGAGGTTGCTCTGGCCTAAGTTATAAGCTTGATTTTGATAATGAGGTAAAACCTATGGACCAGGTATTTGAAGATAATGGTATCAAAGTAGTAACCGATCTGAAAAGTTTCTTATACCTGGTTAATACAGAACTGGATTTTTCCGACGGATTAAATGGGAAAGGATTTTACTTCAATAATCCCAATGCAAGCAGAAGTTGTGGTTGTGGGGAAAGTTTTGCAGTATAAAGTATTCTTAATAGCAGCATTATTGATAAAGGCCAAAGCATTTGCTTTGGCCTTTATGTTGGGTTTATTCGGTCATCAGGTATCGCTCAAACGGGTTGTTTAATAAAGATTCTCCATCTGGAATAGCCATGACAGGCGGAGTAACCGGAACAGCAGGTATCGGTAGTTCATCGGTTGGTAGTTTTGGCGGATTGGGAATCTGATGAGGTAATGGCTTGCCCGGCTCTTTGGCAGCTTTGGGCGGCAGAGGCATATGCACTGAATCTTTTTTGATAGGCTTTGCCTTTGATTTTTTTCTGCTGGTAACCGTAACGGGGATAGCATCGGCCCCATTTTCTACAACAGGCTTGGCAGGTTTTTTGGGACTATTCTGGGCATGGGAAAACAAGCCAATACCGAAAATACACAGCAACAGTAAGGTTAGTCTTAGTTTCATACACATGATTTGAAAAGAGATGCTAAATGTGATAAAATCCATAAAGTGCATCCAAATAAGCACAGCAAATAGGGTGATTGCGAAAGAACAATTAGTTTTGACAATATGTGGATGATCTGCAAAAAAGAATGGCAACAATTTTTCAGCAGTCTGACAGGCTATATAGCCCTGTTTGTTTTTCTTTTATTGAATGGACTATTTCTATTTGTTTTCCCCGACACCAGTATCCTTGATTTCGGATATGCAACACTAGGCAGTTTCTTCAACCTGGCTCCATGGATACTGTTGTTTCTGGTTCCAACCATTACTATGCGAAGTTTTGCAGACGAGTATAAATCTGGAAGCTTCGAAATCCTGAAAACACTACCACTTACTCCTTCCCAGATTGTATGGGGTAAATTTTTTGGAGCATTGCTTGTGATTATTACCGCTCTTTTACCCACTATTGTTTATGCGGTCTCTATTCAGCAGCTAAGTGTTTCGGGTGGAATAGATATTGGTGCCACAATAGGAAGTTATTTGGGTCTGGTATTATTAGGAGCTGTTTTTACTGCCATAGGCATTTGCGCAAGCAGCTATACCAATAATACCGTATTGGCATTTATTGCCGGGGCTTTTGTGTGTTTTCTTTTATTCAACGGGTTTAATGCAATTAGCAAATTGCCGGCTTTTAAGGCAGGCCCTGATTATTATATAGAGATGCTGGGGATCAATTTTCATTACAGAAGTATCAGTCGCGGGGTGGTAGATACCCGTGATCTGCTTTATTTTGGCGGCATGGTTGTATTGTTTTTGTTCATCACACAAAGAAACCTGGTAAAACGTTAAGTGGGAATCCTATGAAGAAATTCTGGCAACATAAATATGGAATCCCTGCAAGTATCGGATTATTGCTGGTTTTGATTTACCTGTCTGGTTTTTTCTTTTTTCGTGTTGACCTGACTTCCGAAAAAAGATACAGCCTCAGTGCCCCTACAAAAAAATTACTAACTGAACTGGATAGCACAGTAACCGTCCGGGTATTTCTTACCGGAGATCTTCCTGCTGACTATAAAAAATTGAGTATTGCTACAAAAGATTTGTTGGATGAGTTCAAATCCATATCACACAATCATATCCTGGTAAATTTTGAAAAACCAGGAGAGAATATTACCAACGACACAGCTAAAGTAATCTTTTATGATAGCTTATCACGATTGGGAGTTGTTTTTGAACAGGCAGAAAATGTTTCTTCTAAAAGCGAAAAACAAACCAACCAGTTAATCATTCCTTCTGCATTGATAAGTTGTAGAAATGGGCAAAAACCTATCGCCATTGATTTACGAAGCAGCCGGAAAATATATAAAACAGATAAATCGCAGGAGGAAGATGTAGAAGCTACGCGCAACGCAGCGGAAGCTTTGTTAGAATATAAGTTTGCGGATGCGATAGATAAACTTACCCGTAAATATGTTCCTGCCGTGGCTTATCTGGTAGGAAATGGAGAACCGGTTGACCTTACAGTGAATGATCTGGGTGAAAGCCTTCGTAACGAATACAGACTGGCCGTATTTGACCTTAAAAAAGGTTTTCCTGATCCCAGTATTGTAGATGCACTGATGATTGTAAAACCAACACTGCCATTTACAGAAGAAGACAAACTGAAACTGGATCAGTACGTGATGAATGGGGGTCGCATTATCTGGTGTATAGATAAATTACATGCGGAACTGGACAGCCTTATGCGCAGCCAGGCAAAGTATACGGCATTTGACCGTGGATTGGAACTGGATGATATACTGTTTAAATATGGAGTACGTATCAATCCTGATCTTGTGCAGGATCTAAACTGTTCAAAATTGCCCTTGGTTACAGGGAAAGATGCGAATGGAAATCCTTCCATTGACAGGGGCTTTTCCTGGCCTTATTATCCGTTTCTTTCAGAAAATAATAAGAACCCTATCTCCAATAACCTGGATCGGGTATTATCTATTTTTCCATCAAGTATCGATACAGTAAAAGCACCCGGAATTCAGAAAACGATTTTGCTTGCAACAGATACCAATAGCCGGCGAATCAGTTCACCCGCAATAGTTGATATCAATAGTGTAAAAACAGATGATGACCTTCGTATGTTTACCCAGAGTCATATTCCTGTGGCAGTATTGTTGGAGGGGAAATTTAATTCTCTGTTTGCCAATCGGGTTGGCAAAACGGTCATGGATTCTGTGCAACGGGTAACGGGGAAACCCTTTTTAAGCCAGGGGATTCATAATGCAAAACAGATTGTTATTTCTGATGCGGATATTGTAACCAATGTAATTAGTCAAACCACGGGCCCATTACCCATGGGTATGGTATTATTTGAAAACTATCGATTTGCTAACCGGGAATTTTTTCTGAATTCGGTTGATTACCTTGTCAGTACTTCGCATTTATTTGAAAGCCGTAATAAAGATTTTGTATTACGCTTGCTGGATAAAGCAAAAGTTGAAGAACAGCGAACTACCTGGCAGTTCATCAATATCGGATTGCCAGTTTTGCTGGTAATACTAACCGGGGTGCTTTTTCAATGGCTCCGGAAAAAGAAGTATGAACAATAAGGTTATCCCCTTCAGTCTGGTTATCTTTAGCTTATAAATCCCTCTAATGTCAACACACGCGGTTGTTTATTTAGTATTTGGTATTGTGATTGTAACCGCATTGGTATTTGACTTGGGGCTGCTTAGTAAAAAAAATAAGAGCATTACCATTCAACAGGCTTTATACCAAACCGTTTTTTGGGTCGGATTAGCATTGGCTTTTTTTGTTTTTTTATGGTTCGAAGGCCCTGCATTGACATCTGAAAATGATATACAGCAAATAACTGGGGTAACTACCACCGGTCCGCAATTAAGCCTCGAGTTTATCAGTGCATATTTAATGGAGTGGAGCCTGAGCATCGACAATATATTTGTTTTCATATTGATCTTTACAGCCTTTGGTGTGAAAGCAAAACATTTTCCAAGAGTATTATTGGTAGGTATCGTAATAGCCATTCTGTTGAGGGTTCTGTTTATTACCGTGGGCGTTGCCTTAGTAGCAAAATTTTCCTGGATACTCTATTTGTTTGGTGTATTCTTATTGTATACCGGGTATAAAATGTTTACAGCAGGCGAAGAAGATGAATTTGTTCCACAGGAGTCAGGTGTTTACCGTTTCCTGCAAAAAATGTTACCATTGGTTTCACATGATGGTGACGGCAGGTATCGAATGCTTGAAGATGGAAAGCCAGTATATACCTCCCTGTTTGTGGTAGTGGTATTACTTGCGGCTACCGACCTGGTTTTTGCATTGGATTCTATTCCTGCTGTAATGGGTATTTCCAAAGATCCGCTGGTCATTTATACATCGAATATATTTGCCGTATTGGGTTTACGAAGTCTTTTCTTTCTGCTCAGATCGGCTGTTTCACAATTCGAATACCTGCAACAGGGTATTGCCATTGTACTGATATTTATCGGGGCAAAGATGCTTGGGGAACACTTTATTTCACAGTGGATAGATAAAAACTGGCAGGTATTGATTTCATTGGGAGTAATACTGGTTTGTATTTCCGGCTCTGTTTTTTATTCCATAATTGTAAAAAAGAAAAGAAGCGAATAGGTCATAAAATGTGCTACGATAAACTATTATGCCAATGATAACCTATACCCTGAAGGATATTGCAGAGATCATTCATGTGAAGGAGGTATTTCCAGATAATCCTGTCATTGGTCAATTGGTAATTGATAGCCGTAAAATCGTTTTCCCGGAAAGCTCCCTTTTTTTTGCATTGAATGGCCCCAGACGAGACGGGCATAGCTTTATTTCCGAAGTATATGAAAGAGGGGTCAGAAATTTTGTAGTAAAACGTGATTTTGATTTTCAGCAGTTTCCTAGCGCGAATTTCCTAAGAGTAGATAATGTATTATTGGCATTACAGCAGTTGGCAACTTTTCATCGCAGTCGGTTTAGCATTCCCGTGATTGGAATTACAGGAAGTAATGGAAAAACCATTGTAAAGGAATGGCTGTATCAATTATTAAGTCCGGATTATACGATTGTCCGAAGTCCGAGAAGTTATAACTCGCAAATCGGGGTACCCCTAAGTGTCTGGCAAATGAACACACAGCATACACTGGCTATTTTTGAGGCAGGTATATCTACTGTAAATGAAATGGATGCTTTAGCAAAGATCATACAGCCAACCATCGGAGTTATGACCAATATTGCGGATGCACATAGAGAAGGATTTACAGATAACCGGCAGAAAGCGCTTGAAAAAATAAAATTATGTAAACAGGCTACCAATTTTGTATTCGGAAAAGAAGCCATACAACCTTTCTTATATCCGGAAAAGGGGGATTCGATTTATTTTGAAAAAGGCACACAATTTTTCTCCTGGAGCAGGAATGAAACTGCTACACTCAAAATAATAACCGAAGAAAAAAAGGGAAACGAGACGGCTATTACCGGGCTGTTTGCTGGTAAAGCGGTTGCGGTTACTATACCATTTACCGATCGTATTTCTATCGATAACGCGATTACCTGTTGGGGAGCATTATTGTCGCTGAAATATGAACAACCTGTAATCAATGAACGTATGTTACTGCTGGAACCTGTTGATATGCGTATGCAGCTAAAAAAAGGGATTAACAATTGTTATATACTGAACGATAGTTATAGCAATGATCTCGCTTCATTAGATTTGGCATTGGATTATCTTCAACAACAGGCAGGTAATGAATCCACTACTTTGATTTTATCTGATCTTTTAGAATCCGGGTATACGGAAGAAGAATTGTATAAGGGTATTGCAGAAAAAATAAAAGCAAGGGCAATTCACAGGCTTATTGCAATTGGGCCAGCCATTAGTGCACATCATTTTCTTTTTGAGAAACAGGATACAATCGTGTCATTCTATCCCACTACAGATGTTTTTTTACAACAATCGGGAATACACCAGTTTTCAAAGGAATATATTTTATTAAAAGGAGCCAGGGTTTTTGAGTTTGAAAAAATTTCGCATTGGCTGGAGCAAAAAGTGCACCAAACGGTTATGGAAATCAATCTTACTGCCCTTGCGAATAACCTGAAACTGCACCAGGCTCAATTATTACCAAGTACCCGTTTAATGGCCATGGTAAAAGCATTCAGCTATGGAAGCGGAACTGCAGAAATTGCCAGGGTTTTGCAATTTCATAAAGTAGATTACCTGGCAGTGGCCTATGCAGATGAAGGTGTTGAATTGCGAAAAGCGGGAATCAGCTTACCAATCATGGTGATGAATGTGGATGAAGCAGGATTTGATGCTATGGTAAACTATGATCTTGAGCCGGAAATTTATTCCTTCCCTATTTATTATGCATTTCATCATTATCTCAGTCAACAAGGGCTTACCCAATTTCCGGTACATATAAAATTCAATACCGGGATGAACCGACTGGGTTTTGAAACAGGAGAAGCAGAAGCACTGGCTATCCTGATCAGCGAGAAACAAACGATGGCTGTGAAAAGCGTGTTTAGTCACCTGGCAGCAAGTGAAGCAGCCGAGCATGATGGGTTTACCCAATTACAGGTTAGATTATTTGAAGATGCCTGTTTACAAATGAAGAAAATAATCGGTTATGATTTTATCAGACATATAGCCAATTCAGCAGCCATATATCGCAATCCTGCTTATCAGTTTGATATGGTGCGCCTGGGTATAGGATTATATGGGGTGAATAATTCCGATGATAAAAATGCTATTCCGCTGGAAACGGTGACTACTTTGAAATCAACCATTGCCCAGGTAAGACATGTAAAAGCCGGGGAAACCGTTGGGTATGGGAGAAAAGGAAAACTGGAAAGAGATAGCATCATTGCTACGGTAAGGATCGGTTATGCGGATGGGTTTGGAAGGGAATTGGGTAATGGAAATGGGAAAATGTTTTTGAATGACAGGCTTGTGCCAGTAATAGTCAATGTATGTATGGATATGACCATGATTGATGTAACGGATCTG
>CAIWKU010000386.1 GCA_903913355.1 uncultured Bacteroidota bacterium
ATACTTATCCAGTTCTCCCCTGCTTTGTATATTGGAAAAATTTTCCCAATTACCCATAACAGGTTTTGTTTTAGAAACCTCCATGGTTTCTGTATTTACATAAAAATTTTCTGCAATGGCTCTTTCCAATAAAGGCTCTGTGTAAATAGCGCCGCTATAATGATGATGGAGATCCCCACCCTTAGGCATCTGAGTAAAGAAAGCGGTCAATGCTGCTTCATTGTTTCTGATTTTCTCAAAATACTGGTTAACCGGTTGTGAATAAGCCAAACCGGCAAATAAAAATAACCCAATGGTAAAAAATAATTTGCTGCAATTCATGTATTGAAAATAGTATTGTATTGATGTAAAAATATTAGAAACTCCTTTGCTTATTTTGAATGTATAATCAATAACCAGCCTTTATTTCTCGCAACCGGAATGGGTTCATCTATTCGGAAAGTCCTGGCAGGTTGAAAATGGTTGATTTCAGGAGCAGAAATGACTGCATTGGCCGGATCGATCCCCAATTTTTGCCAATCTATATGCAGACTAATATCCATATCTTCTTTTGCCCAACTGGCAATAGAGATCATAGCAGATCCAGTTTTTTTATAAACTGTTGCCAGCACTTTCTCATTGGAAGTCTTTACCGGACAATTGGGGCTCCAATAGCCAATCATTTCCGATTTTTTTATGCCAAAATCATCCCATGCTTTCCAGATAGGTCTTGGGTCAGCATTATCACTCCAGGGCATTCTGTTAGTCATTCCATAAATCATACCTCGCCAGGCATTTCCTCCATCCTGTAACATTTCTCCCATTAATCCAAAAGGGATACCGCTCACTTCTGTGAGAAAAAAGTCAGGTGTATTTTTTTCATAATCGAAATATTCGCCAAACCATAATTTGTTGAGGTAAGGAAAATGCTCCATGTATAAATTAGCACTGTTATTGAATCCATCATTTTTGTTATACTGGTTGGCACTATGCAAATCAAGAATACCCGGGTGGCCATCTTGTGTAAGTACCCTTTTAATTCGTTTCATGGTGATCCTGTCAAAAGCCACATCATCCAGATAAATACCATCAATCCCTACATTTTGCACCAGCCAGTTCATGCCCTCTACATAATAATTATGCCAGCGGTTCATGCCACTATTTACAATGGCAGCATCTTTCAGCTCCGGAACAAACCAGGCAGCAATATAATCATCCCCAATATGCTCCTGTAACCAACTGAACCCACCGCCTTTTCCACCAGAAAATATTTCATATCCCAGGCTACGAAGCGCAGGAATTTCATACGCTTTATTACTAAGTTCCCGAATGGTATTATAGATTTTTACCTGTAAGCCCTTAGTATGGGCTTCATCAATATAGGTCTTCATCTTTTTATATTCGATGAATGGATAATTGATATAGGGATTGATAGGCGTTGCATGATGAATATTAACAATGGTAGCTCCTGTTCTTTTAATAGAATCAATATCCTGGTAACTATGATAGAACCGGCTATTCCATTGAAAATCTGTATTAATCGGGTGGAAAGGTGTGATCAGCAGGTTAAAATTATAATACAGCATATCCCCTTTCTTCATCTTACGACTACCACTATAGGCATTCACCAATACGGATTTCCCTTTCAGAAAAATATCAATACCTCCCTTATTTTCATTTCCCCAGGAATTGGGAAGCACCAGTGGTTTTTGCAGATAGAAATTGGTATTCAAAGGGCGACTATACTGCTCATCGCGTAAGGAGAATTGTAATCCTGCATTAACAGCACCTATCCAGGCGCCATCCTGGTTTTTATGCGCCACATCCCATTTCCATTTCAGGGTATCTGGTCGGTTGCCTCCTTTCAAACCCAGTCCCATCAGGTAACTGGCCGTTTCCGGCTTCAAAGGTAAATGAAAATTGATCTCACTAAAATCCATATCCTTCAAAGCCGTGAACTTAACTGTATAGTTTACAAAACCATCAAATTCAATAGTCGCATTTACCTGCATTTGCAAAGCCGACGAAAGACTCACTGATTGCCAGGCAACGGTTCCGGGTTCTTTTTTCGTAAACTGAACACCATTTGTTGTCCATTTCAGGGGTTGCTTACCAAGTGTATCATAAAAATGAAAATGAACGGGTTCCACAATCAGCTCATTCGGAGTAGTGCCGATACTTGTCATCTCAGGTGTAAAAAAAGTCTGGATCTGTGCGGGGAAACCATCTTTGTTCAGAAATAATTTTCTTCCCAATAAAGAAATCACAGTATCAGCAACCACCAAGGGTGTGTAAGGCGCTATCACTGTATTTTCCTGAGCCAGCGTAGAATTGAGCCATTGCAAACGGGTCATATTTTCGAGGTGATCAATACCGCCATTTTTTGCAAGTCCCTTATTCACGGTAATATGAAGTTTGACTTCTCTTATCTCATTACCCACTTGAATGGTTGCAACACCACTATATATTCCCGGATCAATCGAAACAGGTATCTGGATACCTGACCATACTGCCTGCACTTTCCCTTTCAAAACACTTATAGAACTGGTAAAAACGGTGCCATCATATTTAGTGCCATCTGTATTAATACATTGAATATTCGCAGAAGGGATTTTTTTGCCAGCTGTATTTTTCAGATCAGAGAAATGGACTCTGATATTCTTCAGGTCTTCCAAACCATATATCCCTAATTGAAATGCAAGGTATTCTCCCCTTAGTGCCTGATCAGAAAATGTTGTTTGTTCTCCTTTGCTTACCCATCTTTGTGGCAGATCATCCCTCATCTTTATAGGATATTTCCGGCTTTCGGGAAATACAAGAAATGATTTGCTTTTGGCTTGTGAAATCAGTTGATTGGTTTCCGCAGCAGTAGCAATGACTTCCATTGGGTAAAAGCTATTAAAAGCGTTAATACTCTGAATTTCCCTTACCTGACAATTCACTGGTGAACCGGCACCAGCTGTAGCTAACCATTGTTCAGTTGCGGTATTTTCAGGCTTATCATACACCCCTTTCGGATAATAGGTTTTGGGGCCATCGTATATATACGGCATATAATAAATGTAATAAGTACCCACACCAGAAACCGGTTCAAATAGAATAGTCCCGGATTCACGATTCATATCAATGGTTTTTACATTGATTACCTTCTTCCCTGTTTGCGCATCTTGCACAATAATCCTTTTTTTATCTGGATTCATATCACGCCGCCGCCAGGGTATGATCACTTTGGCTACATTCCCTTTCCCTGAAAATTGAACCAGGGCGCGGTGATTGCCCAGAGAGTCGGGATTCCAGGAATTGTTGCCATTCGTATAGGGTATGGTTTGGCCAGAAGTATCCCCGGCTATTAAAAATAATATCATCGCCAGGAAAGTACTAAGACGGGTAAGTTTGATTTTGAAATCTTGCATATAGGTTATTCTAATAAAACAATAATACAAATACAATTTAATACAATGGTATCAGTTTTATATTTTCTCAAAAAAGTCTGAATGAAATGACGCTTACATCTGAACTGTGCTTCCAGTCCACCCTAAAATCAACAGAATTTCTTTCTATCCTAAATAATGCTTATTTTCCTCATTACTTATTTTATTAAACCTCTTCTATGGCAAAAAATTGCTTTCTCTGCTTACTCAGCTGCATTATAAGCCTTCCAGTTTTTTTATCTGCACAAACCAGTGTTACAAGAAAACTGAGACCCTCAGATGTATACAGACTTCAAACAGTTGCAGACCCCCAAGTGTCACCCGAAGGTAATTGGGTAGCTTACACACTTACCAGCATAGATTCAGTTTTGAATAAACGCAATACAGATATCTGGATGGTTGGCTGGGATGGAAAACAGTCAGTGCAATTAACCAATAGTCCCGACGCTGAATCGCAACCCAAATGGAGTCCGGATGGCAAATACCTTTCATTTGTGTCTTCCCGCCAGGGTGCCACCAATAGTCAGATCTGGTTACTGAACCGTTTAGGTGGCGAAGGCAAACAACTGACAAATTTAAAAGCCGACCTGGTGGACTATAGCTGGAGCCCAGATGGGAAAAAGATATTAATGACGCTGAAAAGTCCATTGGACAGTGTTAAGCCCAAAACGCCAAAGCCACTTGTTATCAATAAATATCGATTTAAGAGAGATGTAGAAGGATATATTACCCAACGACAGCCTGTTCATTTGTATTTGCTGGATATAGAAACAAAAAAAATAGATACACTAACCAATGGCGAATATGATGAAACCAGTGCGGTATTCAGTCCGGATGGTAAACAGATCGCATTTGTCAGCAATCATACCGAAGACCCCGACCGTAATATCAATTCAGATATTTTTGTAATAGCGGCTGCGAAAAATTCAGTTCCCAAGAAAATAACCAACTGGAAGGGATCAGATATCAGCCCGGTATGGAGCCCTGATAGTAAGATGATAGCCTACCTAAGTTCCGCATCTGAATCTTATACAGCATACGAACAGTATACTTTAACCCTGGCAGATATTAGCACTGGAGCGGAGCCCAGACTATTATCCAAAAATCTTGACAGACCGGTAAGTAATATCAAATTTTCAAAAGACGGATTGAATATTGCAGTATTGGTATCGGATGACAGGGAAAGATACCTGGGTCAATACAATATTAAGTCGGGGGCTTTAACAAAAATAGCCGGCGGAAAACGAAGTTTCAATGCGTTGCAGGCACACTCTATCAATAACTGGGTAGTTGGCATAACCGAACCGCAATTACCTACTGAATTATTCGCGGTAGAAAATGGGAACCTAAGAAAACTAACCAAACACCAGGATGAATTTTTAGCTGGATTGGATTTAGCTACTGTTGAAGGGTTTACTTCCACAAGCAAAGATGGCAATATTGTATCCAGTATATTATACCGCCCTTCCCATCTTTCTTCTACCCAAAAACTACCTACCATATTTTATATACATGGTGGACCAACCGCACAGGATGAATATGGTTTTGACCTGACCCGACAAATGTTTGCTGCAGCAGGTTATGCAGTAGTAGGGGTTAATTATCGGGGCAGCAGTGGCAGAGGATGGGACTATTCGAAAACAATCAGTGCAGACTGGGGGAATAAAGAAGTAAAAGACATACTCAGTGCAGTGGATTATACGATTGAAAAAGGGATTGCAGACCCTGAAAAATTAGGAATCTGTGGTTGGAGTTATGGAGGTATTCTTACTGATTACCTGATTGCAAGCGATACAAGGTTCAAAGCTGCATCCAGTGGTGCAGGTGTGGCTATGGTATCTTCCCTGTATGGTGTTGACCAATATATTATGCAGTATGATAATGAATTGGGGGTACCCTGGAAGAATATTGATAAATATTTAGCCATTTCCTATCCGTTTTTAAAAGCTGATAAAATAAAAACGCCTACCCAGTTTATGGTTGGAGAGAATGATTTTAATGTGCCTTCTCCAGGGAGTGAGCAGATGTACCAGGCTTTGAGATCGCTGGGAACGCCTACCGAACTGATTATTTATCCCGGACAATTTCATGGCATTACTGTGCCGAGTTATTTAAAGGACAGGTTTGAAAGGTATATTGGATGGTTTGATAAATATTTGAAATAAAGACCTGTTATTAGAGATACATATATCAACGTAAAAAATGGAAAAACAAACCACCCGCTTAGAGGCATTCAGTGATGGCATATTTGGTGTAGCCATCACGCTACTGGCCATTGAAATCGGGATCAAAGAATACCAGGGAGCCGACAATGCAAATCTTTGGGATAAAATTCTGGAGCATTGGCCGGAATATTTTTCTTATTTCAACTCTTTTGCTACTGTATTACTCATCTGGATGGGGCATAACAAAATATTCAAACAATTAAAAGCTGCCAATCATTGGATCATTTTATCGAATGGCTTAGTTCTTTTATTTGTGGTATTATTTCCATTTCCTACAAAAACAGTTGGCACATTTATCGGAACGAATGCAGAACAAACTGCCGTTGCATTTTATACAGGATTTACAGGCATGATCACCCTAACCATGCTGATATTAAATCAATGTATATTATCGAATAAAAAACTTTTACAAAACCCTAAAAAAAGTATTCCCTGGATCAGGGGTATGATGAAAGGACAGGTGATTGGAATTCTTTGTTATGGCTTGACAACATTGATTGCTTTTTATTTTTCCAGGCTTGCCCTTACACTAACATTCTGTATGTGGGTTTTTTGGGCGATTTCTACTAAGGATAGTGATGAGGATTTGGCTGATTAAATTCAACAGGTATCAGAGAAAAAAGGCTCCTGTACTAGCCTTTACAAAAGACGTTCACTAAAAGATATAAGGCTATCTAAAAATGTAAAAAGGGGCTTAGTGCTACCGTTGGTTTCCCACTATTATCAAATGCACCTAAACTGTATCCCTGCCAATTATAACATTCGGGCTCCCAGTAAAATACACCAAGACCATTATTGTTTGATACAGATTTGACTTTTGTTAGCAGGTCTGATAAGAATGACTGGCAAACAGCGGGCGAGTTTACATCCATCCCCACTTCACAGATCATTACCGGTTTACCATAACGACTAACCATATCATTGATATTGTTTAAGCATTGGGTATTATAGCTTGCCCAAGTATTGATATCTGGGTACAATGACATTCCAATGATATCCCAGTTAGCACTATTGGCTTTCAATCCGTCAAATACCCATCTGAACAGGTTATTATCGTATCCATTAGAGATATGGACAATCACTTTGATAGAGGTATCTACCGATTTTACTGCATTATATCCTGCATTTATTAACCCTGCAAAATTTGCCATATTGGTGGATGCCCTTCCTGTTTCCCATAGCATACCATCATTTGTTTCATTCCCAACCTGTACCCACTTGGGGGTGATTCCATTTGCTTGTAAAGTGCTCAACACATTTTTGGTATGATTGGTTACAGATACTTCTAAAGCGCTGATGGTTTGTCCTGCCCAGGAAGCAGGCTGTGTCTGATGACCCGGATCGGCCCATATATCGCTATAATGGAAGTCAACCATCACTGCCATTCCAGCATTCTTTGCCCGAATGGCTTTGGCAACCAGGTCAGCGGTGTTACACCATCCGTTGGAAGGATTTACCCATACCCGCAAACGGATTGCATTCATCCCAATATTTTTCATTAACTGGAAACAATCCTGCTGAACTCCGTTTGAGTCATAGAATTTATACCCTGAAGCTTCCATCTGGGTTACCCAGCTGATATCGGCACCTTTTGCAAAAACATAATTGGTTGTACTGGTTCCACCCCCAGAACCCGTTTGAGATGTAGCATTTTGTTTGTTGCAACCAAACAAAAATAATGCGAACATTAAAAAAATATATCGGAAACGCATAAAGGGTTCAGTTAATTGACTAAATCAGCCTTACATAATCAATGTCAGCGATAACAATTTGTAAAATAAAAAAACGACTTGAATAAGTCGTTTTTTTATTTATTCCATTCTATTTTTTTATTGAATCATATACGTATAATATCCACCATTACCCAGGAAAATGGTTACTGTATGCTTTCCTGCCGGAACAGCTGCATTGGTAGCAGGATCACCGATATTATTTCCACCATAGGATAAACTACCCACTAATGAACCACCGGCATCACCCAGGTTAATATTCCAACTGGCATTGGCCCTGAATTTAAACTGATCACCTGCAACAGTAGTAATCTGTGCCGACCATGAATTGCTGGATGAATTATAGGTCATAGGAATATCGTTACTCCATCCACTCGCAGCAAAACTTCCGATTACACTCCAGGTGGTGGCGGTAGCAGACCATGTATTCGTTTTGGTATTGGCAGTAAAATTATAATACCCCGGACCAGGCAATTGTATATTGCCACCGCTGGAGCTAAGTTTTCCGGCACCAGCATCTCCTAATGCATTGCTCCAATCAGGTGTAGTGGCAAATTTCAACTGGTAAGACCCACCAGCAGGGATATTGATATATCCGTCAAAATTACCATCGTTTTTAGGCGCACCTAAAGTGGGGGCTGTAGCCGGTGTCCATCCTTGATAATCACCTGGAACATATAATAGCCCAAACTGACTAACACTAACTACACTAAATAAACCATGTTGAAAATCAACGGTGATCTTATACATACCCGTAGTAGCCGGGCCAGGGAAATTAGAAGGCAGATCTGCCCCAAAACTTCCACCCGCACTTAACCCGTTAATCGTGTTATCCTGAACAGAATATTTATGTGTCCAGTCGCCATTTAATGGTAATAACAAATATTGCTGCCCACCATTCAGGTAAAAAGTACCCTGATAAGTTACTGAGTCAAGCATTTTAAATTGCTGAGCTGGGGTTGGTACAGGATTTCCCCATCCACCAGATGTTGCACTTCCTACCAGGTATAATGCTTTGGTACTAGGAGGTACTACTTTAGGAGGAACTACATAAGGGGTCATTTTTAGGGTCAATACATTTGAAACAAGTTTTAAATTATTATTACCATAAGAAGAGGTAACCCGAACATCAACATTGTATGCAGTATTATACGCAAAACCAAAACCCAGTAATATAGTATTTAATGCTTTAGCAGTTAAGGTATCGCTTAATCCTCCGGTTATAGTGATGGTTTGTTCTTTTGCGAAATTTCTACCAGATGAATCGAACTCTAAAATATATTTTACAGTTGAGGCATTGGTAGCATAATTAGCACTTGTCCATGAAAAAGTGATAATATTTTTCGATGAATCTCCCGGTACAGGAGCGGTTGCCGCTACACTGCTGGTCAGCACCGGATCTGTACCTACAGCATATTTAGTGGTAGGCAAATTGCCCGTTTTATCACAGCTCGCAAATATCATTCCTATACTTGCTGCAACTAAAAGGAGCTTTACAATATGTTTCATAATAATTGATTTTGATATGAATGAGGTAATCATTTATAAATCTATTGCTTGGTAACCGTTAATATGCCTGTTTGGAAATTCAAATCAAACAAATAGGTTCCTGGAGCAGTAGGTCCGGGGAAATTTGAACTCAAATCCAGTCCAAACGTCCCACCAGAAAATGGTTGCGTAGCAGTATTGCTGCAAGCATATTTATGACTCCAACTTCCATTTGATGGAACAATCAGGTATTGATCATTTGCACTTGCGTCTAATGGATTTCCTCCTGATAAAGTTATTTTCAGTTGATAATCTGTTGGGCTAACCTGCGTAAATACCTGGGATGCGGGAACCGGATTAGACCAGGCACCCATTAATGGATCACCTCCTACCAATGCCAATACACTTCCTGATGCCGGTGGTGTAATTACCGGAGGAGGTGCAAATGGGGTAACGGTAAAATTAAGGGTATTGGAACTTAAAGGTTGTATACTGGGAGAACCCGATGTGTAAGGGGCAATATAAGCAACTACCCTAACCTGTAAAGAATGCGCCTGTCCAAAACTCAATAATAATCCATTGGCAATTAAACTGTTTAACTGTGTTACAGTAAATGAAGTAGATAATCCCGGACTAACCTGTACTGTTTGCATATGGGGGCTGGTAAAATTAGCACCTACCGTATCAAATTGCAGGTTATAGGTAACATTCAGGGAGCTTACTCCGTTACTGAATTCATAGTCTGGATTTGTCCAACTGAAAAGAACTGCCTGATTATTGGCATTTGCAGAACTCAGGGCTATGGTTCCGCTTGCCGAAGCAGTTAATACAGGCGGATTGCCACTTTGAAGGGTAACATTGGTACCTTCTTTGTTGCACGCAACTAATAAAAAGATACTACCTGCCAGCGTTAGTATTAATTTGTTGATATATGTTTTCATACTGTATATTTTTAAAAACTTAAAAATTAGTATCCCGGGTTTTGAGTTAGGTTAGAATTCGCTTGTAAATCAGTAACCGGTATTGGGTAAATATTATAATGACCATCAACAGCTGTACCGCTTGAAACACCGCCTTTCCATGGCCAGAGATAATTGCCCGTAGTAAATTGATTATACCTTATCAGGTCAGTTCTTCTAAAGCATTCCCAATACAATTCTCTGCCTCTTTCGTTAATAATATCGCTCAGAGCTATTGAACTAAAATTACCACTATTATTTCCATAGGCTCTTTGGCGAAGCAAATTTATATAACTCAGTGCGGTAGTGGTATTGCCACCAGCGCCGCCTCTTAATGTTGCCTCAGCATAAATCAGGTATTGCTCTGCCAGGCGGAATAGAGGGAAATCTGTGGAACAAAAAGTGCCACCTGCATTGGGTTCAGCTATCGCACCCGTTGAGGTAAGATTAGAAAATTTAACAACCGGAACACCCTGGTTAAACGTAGAAATATTAGTGATAGTTTTAGTAACACCCGTTGTATTTAAGAAAATACCTCTTTTATCTACGGTTGTATCAGGTGTCGGGAATAATGAGGGAAGATTAGCTGTACTCCGATTTCCTGCCCAACCTCCACTAGGCACCCCATAATTCGTTGAGCTCATGGCATATCCTGGACTGCCGGCAGTATAGGTAGAATTCGCACAGGCACTATTTACTAAAAAAGTGGTTCCTCCATAGGTTTGTGTATTGATACCATCATAAGGTATCGCTAATATTATCTCAGGATTGTTGAGATTATTGTCGGCCTTAAATAGATTTGCATAGGTGGGATGAAGGCCATATCCTGCACTTATCACTTTATTTGCGTATATAATAGCACTATCATACTTAGTGGTGCCCGTATACACTCCTGCATTCAAATACAATCTTGCCAACAATGCCCAGGCCGCAGCCTGATCAGCACGACCATACTCATTTTGACGAGGCAAAGGCAAAGAAGAACTACAGGCTATCAATTCTGATGTTACATAACTGAATAAATTAGCCCGGCTGATTTGCTTTGGAAAAGAAAGAGGCCCTACCGGAGTTGTTTCTGTTGCAAAAGGTGGGTTAGCAAACTCATCCATTAATATGCTATACTGGTATGCCCTTAAAAAGCGAGCTTCAGCATTGTAAATACCCACATTGGTTGCATTTGTACCGGTAATCCCTTTGCTTTGAAGTATTGAACTTGCGCAATGGGCTATATAATCGTTACAAAGTGTTATCTGGTAAATACTCCTGGAATACAATCCAATCAGGATTGGGTCAGAAGAAGTCCAGCTCATATTATGAAAATCAGGAACACCCGGATCTCCCCAGGCACATACTGCTTCATCAGTAGACAATTCCTGCACATTCCATAAACACCTGATAAAATCTGAAGTACCTGCATCAACGCCGGCAATATCAGAACTACCTGGTCCATTTGAACCAGTTAATACATATCCGGCATAAACGTTAGCCAATTGTAATTTATAACCTGCGGCACTACTGTAAACACTATCAGTAAATACAGAATTAGCCGGTAATCGGTTTAAATCCTTATTACAGGAGATTAATATCGCTGTAATAAGAATGGTCGAAATAGGTATTTTGAAAAGAATATTTTTCATATTTCTTAATTTAAATTTCATGTAATTAGAATCCCAGGTTTACACCGAGTGTCATAATTCTTGGACGCGGATATAATACATTATCTATACCACCATATATTTCAGGATCAGATCCTGTATACTTTGTGATCGTAAATACATTCTGACAATTGAGTGATACTCTCAAATTGTATTTATTATGAGACAATGGACCTATATTATAATTTATACTCAAATTATCCATTTTTAAGAACGAGCCATTTTCTATATAGTAACTAGAAAAATACTGGTTATTATTAAAATTGGTGTTGAGAATCGCCGAAGGTGCATTTTGTAAGAAACCAACAGGATTCAATACATTTCTGGTTACTGCTAAATTTGCAGCTGCATTATTATATATGTAGTTTCCAACACTAGCTCTGAGTACCGTACTAAAACTCCATTTTTTATAGGTTACACCAGTAGAAAAGCCAAAAGTAAAGGGTGCAAAAGGAGATTTATAATGAATCAAATCACTTTGATTAATGATACCGTCTCTGTTTTGATCCACATAAGCCCCTTCAATGGGTTTACCATTGGTTTTATAAATCTGTTGCAATACATAGAAAGAAAATGGCTGGTACCCAACAGAATGTGCCTGAATAGTATTACCTGTACCGCCGCTGATACCGCCTACTGCATAATTCACCAATTTAGCCAATGAATCCTGTGATACGCTCAAATTGGTTATTGTGAATTTGTTATAGGCAACATTGAATCCGATATCCCAGGTAAAGTTCTTGGTTTTTACTGCAGTGTAATTGATATTAAAGTCAACTCCTTCATCAGTCATATTACCTACATTTCTGGTCAGTTGATTTCCAAAATTAGTAAGTGTAGGAACATACACAGTAGCTAATAGGTTACTGGTCTTTTTATAGTAATAATCTACACTTCCCGTAATTCTATTATTAAGAAAGCCGAAATCGATACCTGCATCTTTTGTTTCAGTTTCTTCCCATTTCAAATCTGCCGCATATGCAGATGGACTCCAGAAATTATAAAAGCTATTTCCGAAGTTAATCTGTGAAGTATTGCCGCTTTGAGAATAATAATTCAAATAATTATAAAAC
>CAIWKU010000387.1 GCA_903913355.1 uncultured Bacteroidota bacterium
AGACGCCAAACTCTCTACCTGGATCTATCGGATAGCAGTATCAAGGTCTTTGGATGCGGTTCGAAAGAGCAAATCAAAAAAAATGCTGACCAACCTGAAATCTAAGCTTGGGTTAAGTGATAAAGAAGAATCAGCCATTCATTTTTATCATCCGGGGGTGCAGGCAGAAAATAAAGAGCGATCAGAGCTGCTTTTCAGAGCGATGGAAAAACTCCCTAAAAACCAACGCATTGCATTTGTGCTGATTAAACTTGAAGGATTGGGCTATGCAGACACTGCTGAAATTATGAAACTAACGATTAAATCAGTGGAGGCATTGATGCATCGGGCAAAAGAAAATTTACGTAAAGAACTAACCAGCTATTATTATGGAAAATAAAATAGTTCCACTCAATTCAGGCTTTTCTCCTGATGAGGAAGTTGATAAAATACTGAACAGTGTACAGGATATTCAGCGTGCTGAAGTGCCGGCATTCTTTTATACCCGATTAGAAGCCAGGATGCAGAAAAATTTCCCTGGAGTTTCATACGGGAGCTTGTTGACTAAGCCAGTATTTTCAATACTAATGCTTTGTCTGCTGCTTGTATTGAATATCACCGTAATGATTCGATATATCCGATCCGATGAACGGCAGATTGTAAATAACACATCAGAAGGTGTTCAGGTAGTCGCCCAGGAATTTAACCTTACGGTATCTTCTGTTTATAATGAGAAAACAATAAAATGATGAGCTATTTCAATAGAAACAAATGGTGGGTGATAGCATTTGTATTATTAATTATCATGAACCTCGCTACCCTGACTACTTTATGGGTAATGAAAGATAAAAGATGGCCCCCATCTATCCATCAACGTTCAGGTATTGTTGATTACCTGGTAAAGGAATTGGGGTTTGATTCTATTCAAAAAAAACAACTGATTGAATTACGGAAGGGTCATGAAGAAAGACTGATGGGTATGCGCGGAAAAACAAGAGATGCCAAAGATGCTTTATTCGCGTTACTTACCAAAGATGATGTTCCTGATTCGATAGTAGAAAAAGCAGCGTTTGCGTCTTCAGAAAATGATCAGCAAATAGATGTACTTACTTTCAGGCATTTTCAAAAAATAAGAAACCTATGTACCCCTGCGCAGAAAATAAAATTTAATGACATCATTGGTGAACTTATCAGATCCCAAGGTCCACCACCGCCGGGTAACCCAAATGGTCCTCCTCCCCGAAGAGAGGATAGAAGACCGGAAGGGCCCCCCGGTCTGGGAGATGACGACAGGCGTCCACCACCACCACCACAACAATAAGTACCGGCTGCAAAAGTTTTGGTTTGATTTTACGTCTTATCTATAAACAAAAAAATATGAATAGCAAAAATATTGCTAAGGCAGCCAGTCTGCTGTTTATCATCATTTGCCTGGCATGTAAAAAAGATGCCGCAAATACCAGTAACTCAGTGTCTACCGCTGCCTTACCGGATGTGTTTAAAAAATTTAATACAACGGTATCCATATCAACCGATGGAACCTATATCACGATAAAAAGCGATGGGATTCCTGATCATAAGAGTTGTTATTTCAGTACTTCAGACAGCAGGTACCAGGCATATAATGGAACTAACCCTTTATTTTCAAAGAATCCGAATAGTATTGGTACGCATAGTTTTGTTTTCAAAATCCCTGCTTCTCCCTCAGTAAATGCAGCACATGAGGCAACACCCCTTGGCCCCATAGGAGTGGCTATTAATGGTGTTCCGATGTATAACCAATATGCAGGACCGGGTACACCATTAACCAATGAAGTAAATTCTTTTGATCAGTATAATGGCCACCCCGATCAAAGTGCTACCTATCATTACCATGTTGAACCCTGGTATATAACCCAAAATAATACCAAGAGTGCTTTGGTTGGATTTTTACTGGACGGCTATCCGGTATACGGACCATTAGAAAATGGTAAAACGCTAATCAGTGCCGACCTGGATACCTATCATGGACATACAGGTGTAACTGCAGATTACCCCAATGGCATTTATCATTATCATACTACAGCTGATGCGCCTTATATTAATGGTGCAGGGTTTTATGGAACGAAGGGGTCTGTTACGCAGTAAATGGAGGCTTTTGGCTTTTTCAATATTGGGTTAGGAAGGTAGAAATATTAAGTAGTTGATGGATCAATTCTAAAGAAAATAAAATTGTATGAAAAGACTATTTCGTTTTATTGGTGTTTTTTTGTTTTTAATGGGGGGCATTCTAGTTATGGCGCAACAGCAAGGTCCGCCAAAGCCGCCCGATCCTGCCGAGAGGTTGAAACATGTTTCGGAAACTCTAAATAAAGAATTAAGTCTTACCGAAACACAGAAAGGAAAAGTGAAGGCTGCTTACCAACAATTTTTTAGCGATATGGAAAAATTGAGAGAAAAAAATACCCATTCTTCAGTTCCACCACCTCCACCACCTCCACCGCCGCTGCCACCTCCTGGTAAAAAAGAGGATATTGATAAATTGGCTAAAGCACGCGATGAACAAATCCGTTCTGTTTTAAATGCGGCACAGTATAAAAAATACCTGGATCTGGAAAAAACTATGCGCCCGCCAATGCCCGGACAAGATAAAAAGGAGGGACCACCCCCGGTTAATAAATAAAAGCAAATATGAGAACCCTGAGTTGCTTACTAAACATAATGGTTGTCGCTTTTTTTCTTACTGCATGTAACTATAATACTAAAAGCCTAAAACAAAGCACAGCAAAATTACCCTTTTACCTGGGTGCTGATTTTACACCACAATGGATTGAGAAAACAGATGCTTTATATCAA
>CAIWKU010000388.1 GCA_903913355.1 uncultured Bacteroidota bacterium
CCTGTAACAGAAGAATTAGTGCCCCGGTTTATGCAACGGTTTCAACCCGATATATATGCAAAGCATTCACAAAATGAATCCAGATAGATTGGATTACCCATTCTTACTGGCCAGTTGTTGTATATTCCTCTGCTCCTCATTCATCTGTTCTGTATCTTTGCACCGTTTAAAGAATAAAGAGCTATTATGAGTCAAACACATTTATCTGAGCAGGAAATCATCCGTCGCGAGAAACTGGTTAAGTTAAAAGAAGCCGGCATTGATCCCTTTCCTGCCCCTCTGTACCCCGTTACCCATTTTTCAACGGATATTAAAGATCATTATACAGAAGAAACCAAAGAACAGTTTGCAGCAGTATGCGTAGCTGGTCGTATCATGAGTATCAATGATAAAGGGAAAGTTTTTTTTATCAAGATCCAGGACAGCAAGGGTATCATTCAATTATATGTGAAAAGAGATGATCTCTGTCCGGATGAGGATAAATCATTCTGGGATATTGTAATCAAACATGGTCTTGACCTGGGAGATATTATTGGCGTTACCGGTTTTGCCTTTATCACCAAAACAGGAGAAACCTCTATTCATACCCAAACACTTACCCTGCTCACCAAATCATTAAAACCTTTACCGGTTATTAAAAGAGATGAGGAAGGCAATGTTTTTGATGCAGTAACCGATCCTGAATTCCGTTACCGTCAGCGGTATGTTGACCTGATTATTAACCCGGATGTAAAAAACACATTTGTTAAAAGAACCCAACTCATCAATACCATTCGTGAGTTCCTGAATGCGCAGGGAGCATTGGAGGTGGATACACCCGTTTTACAGTCCATTCCAGGCGGTGCAGCTGCACGTCCCTTCATAACCCATCATAACGCATTGGATGTTCCCTTTTACCTCCGTATTGCGAATGAGCTGTATCTGAAAAGATTGATTGTTGGCGGATTCGACTGGGTGTATGAATTCAGTCGCAATTTCCGGAATGAGGGAATGGACAGAACACATAATCCTGAATTTACTGTGCTGGAATGGTATACTGCTTATAAAGACTATTTCTGGATGATGGAAACCGTAGAACAGCTGTTCGAAAAAATTGCGATCGCATTACACGGTACTACCGATGTTACATTAGGTGATAAAATCATTCATTTCAAACCACCCTTCAAAAGAATCAGTATCCTCGATGCTATTAAAGAAAACACCGGTATCGATGTAAGTGAAATGGATGAAGCAGGTTTACGTGAGGTATGCAAAAAACTCCATATTGATGTTCCCAATAATATTGGTAAAGGAAAACTGATCGATGAAATTTTTGGCAATACCAGTGAACATACTTACATACAACCCACATTTATTATTGATTACCCGGTAGAGATGAGTCCGCTGACCAAAAAACACAGAACCAAAGCCGGACTGGTTGAACGTTTTGAACTGATGATCAACGGAAAGGAAATAGCCAATGCCTATTCTGAACTAAATGATCCGATTGATCAACGCGAACGTTTTGAAGAACAGGCCAAACTCATGGAACGTGGTGATGATGAAGCCATGTTTATTGACCATGATTTTCTACGCTCCCTAGAATACGGTATGCCCCCAACTTCCGGTATCGGTATCGGGATTGATCGTTTATGTATGATGATGACAAACCAGGTATCTATTCAGGATGTACTGCTCTTCCCGCAGATGCGCC
>CAIWKU010000389.1 GCA_903913355.1 uncultured Bacteroidota bacterium
AAAAATTTTGAAGATGTAACGTAAGTGCAATGAAGCAAAGTGAAAGGCTCTTCTTCGGAACTTTCCAATAAGTCCCCATCAATTTCAATAACTACTTTTTGTTGTATCTCATTTTTAAAAAACGACATATTTGTATAATTATGATTAATATTCAGGAATGACACAGATGTTTACACCATTTTAATGTATTTATATACCACAGCTTATAAATAATTGAACCCATCATTTATCTGAGGGGTTTTTCATTTGAGGTATTATAGTATGTGGCATTTAAAGTATAATATATTTTTGGTCAATTTTTAGATAGAAATAAAATGGAGTTAAAATTTTAATAGGAAAAAAATTAACAATAACTATTTAGAAAGTATATCAATTATTGATATGCTGACTGAATTATTGAAATTTCTTCTTGAGTAAGACAATATAAATCGAAAATTGCGGTGTCAAGTTGATGATCTAAATTTTGAAGTAAGTGTTCTGAAAATGAAATATCTTTTTCTGTTTTAAGGTTTTTAAGTTGAGTTTTAGCTAATAAAACCTGATCAACTTGGAAAATCCAGAGACCTTAACCATTAAAATCCGTTTAAGCCTGACCACTAAATGGATTGATAATCAGCAGGTTTCCTGGTCAATCAAAACCGGAAAGGCCTGGTCACAGAGACTGGATTTTCCAAGTTAATGCATTCATTATTTGAAAATAAAAACAGGATGTAATGCTTTTACCCACTATCAGCAAACCATTATAGGGGCAGCTCAGCAGGTCTTACTTCTGTCGGCGTATTGTTTATTTATGAAAAATACAAATTATATAAATATCAGTTAACAAAGACCGGTTTTTCCAGTTTACTCTCTGATCCATTTTACTGTTTCTGTTTTTGTTTTATCACCCCAAAATCGGATCAGATAAATTCCTTTACTCAATGAATTGGTTGTAACAGTCTGTGTTGCACCTTTCATAACTGTTTTTAACAATCCTTCCTGCATCACAGCACCATTAATATCGATTAACTGCCAACGGAGTGTTTGATAAAACTGATTACAAACAAAATGAAATTGATCTGTAGTGGAAGGATTATCGAGTAAAAGAATGGAAGCAGGACTGTTTAGGGGTTGAGGTGTATTTGATAACGCAGTAACTACTGCTGAGTTAAATTTCCATAAATCATTGTATAGAATAGAGCCCCCGTCAAAATTGCCCACCCCCCCAAAAAGCCAAAGATTATTTTTATTGTCTATCCAGGAAAAAGCATTAGATCTTGCAGCTGGTACATTGGATGGATCTGATAATCCAATATTTCCATAATTGCCTAACTGGTTAAGGGAAGTAGGGCCATTCATCCATATCCAGTTCATTCCATCCCATACCCATAAATCACTTAAATAGCCTTGTGTTGAACCACTAATCCCTCCAAACAACCATAAATGCCCCAGATTGTCAATCCAACTGGCAGCACTATGTCTTTCTGGGGGTAAATTAGTAGCAGAGGGAACTCCTTGAATCCCGTAATTTCCAGAGAAAGTGAAATCGGCCGGGGTCTTGTTACCACTAATCCATGTCCAATTGGTTCCATCCCATTTCCATAAATCATTAAAATACACCGGATCAACAAAATAACCGGGACCACCAGAGGCTGGATATCTGAGAAAAGATGAAGTTCCTCCAAACAACCATACATTATCATTACTATCTTGCCAAATACTGCAATTACTTCTGATACCAGGTGTATTGGCAGAATCGGCTACCCCTTTTACACCATAAACAGCCCCTCCCTGAAATGAAAGTATTTCAGAGATAGTATCTCCCTTTATCCAGGTCCAGTTAACGCCATCCCATTTCCATAGGTCGTTAAGATTGCCAACAGTTGCACCTATATAAGAAGCATACTGGGAAGATCCACCAAAGAGCCATAGATTTCCTTTTTTATCCGCCCAACTGGCACTCCCAATTCTTGCGCCGGGGATATTAGCAGAATTGGCGATTCCTTTTAATCCATAATTTCCACCATTTTTTGCACCTGCTGGTGGAACGGATTGTGACTTTACCCATGTCCAATTGTTTCCATCCCATTTCCATAAATCATTAAGATAACTGGATTTGTAGCTATATTGGGAATCAATTACCTGTCCTCCGAACAACCATATATTATCGTTATTATCATACCAGCTTGCACTTCCCTGCCTTGCGCCGGGAATATTAGTAGAACTGGCTACTCCCAATATTCCATGACTTCCCTGTTGATTTAAAGAACTTCCACTTATCCAAGTCCAGTTGTTTCCATCCCATTTCCAAAGGTCATTTAATAAATTAGTTGATGTGCAATAAGTAGACACTTGTTGCCCCCCAAACAGCCAGAAGTTCCCATTCTTATCCAACCAATTTATTCCGTTACTTCTTGGTAAGGGTTTGTTTTTGTTAGAGGCTATGCCCTGGGTTCCATAAGCACCTGATTCGAAACTATTCAATCCATTTATCCATGCCCACCTACTTCCATCCCAAAGCCACATATCATTAAGCGCTCTTGGTTTAATGGCATTATTATATATGCCAAGTCCACCCAGCATAAATAATCTATTTTTTTTATCAATCCAGGAGATAGCCTGGCTACGCGAAGAGGGCGTATTGTTTGATGAAGAGACGGATAGAGTTCCATAATTGCCTGTATTATTAGCCGTATCACTACCACTAACCCATGTCCAGTTGTTTTTATCCCATTTCCAAAGTTCATTTAAATAGTTGCCATAGCAGGTATAAGTAGCACCTCCAAAAAGCCAAATATTGCCCGTACTATCTATGAAAATATTACTATGATATCTGCCTCCCGGACTATTACCAGGGGAAGCAATACCCTTACTACCAAAAACAGTTTGGGGAAGAGCTGTATCGCTTCCACTAACCCATGTCCAACTGGTTCCATCCCATTTCCATAAATCATTCTTATAATCTATAATGAAACTACTATCTGAACTTCCGCCAAATAACCAGGTATTTCCTAAATTATCGGAAGCTACCGAGCTTCCATACCTGGCACTTGGTATATTACCAGCGCTGGTTACTCCCTGTATTCCATAGCTGCCGGAAGCTTCGGCATACTTTGATCCCATGATCCAAGTCCAGTTGGTTCCATCCCATTTCCAGAGATCATTTAAATCACCGGACCTTGATTGGTTGGTGACAGGTAAGGCAGAGTCGCCATAGCCGCTTCCGCTAAATATCCAGAAATTTCCATGCGAATCCATCCAGCTTACAGCGGCCGCTCTTCCTCCCGGAAGATTTTTATTGTCGGCTACCCCTAGAGAGCCATGGTATGCCCAGTAATAACCAGAATGGCTAGGGTAGGTTGAACCGCTGACCCAAGTCCAATTGGTTCCATCCCATTTCCATAAATCATTTAAGCCATTATTTTCTCCTATATCAGACCCTCCATGGGTGCCACCAAATAACCAAAGAATACCATTATTATCAACTCCACAATTACCAAATGCTCTTGAAGGAGGCATATTGTTTGCATTAGCTAATCCCTGTGTTCCATAATTACCAGACTGGTTAGCAAAATTTGAACCACTAATCCATGTCCAATTGGTTCCATCCCATTTCCATAAATCATTTAATGTGCCTTCAGTACCCTGAATATCCTTACCATTTCCGCCAAATAACCAAAGACTACCATTGGCATCTGTGCAACTCATACTACCCGATCTGGCACCAGGATAATTGTTAGCAGCGGCAACTCCCTGGGTTCCATAATTAGGAGTAGGGGTTGTTAAAATATGATTACCATTTATCCATGTCCATTGATTGGATTGCCCCCTTACTAGTAATGAAAGATTACCCAAAAAGAATAGTATCAGAAAAATGGGGCGACAATTTTGCATAAAATACCCGAAATTACAACTTTATATTAAGGACAACAATGTATTAAAACGAACGTTTTTATACATGCGCTCCTGGAAAATCCGGAGACCTTGACCATTAAAATCGGGTTAAGTCTGACCAGTAAATGGATTGATAATCAGAAGGTTTCCTGGTCAATGAAAACCGGCAATGCCTGGTCACAGAGACCGAATTTTCCAGGCAAAGCAAATACCAGCCGAAAATAACCCCACAATAATACAGGCGGCACAATAAAAAAGCATAGTTAACGCATCGCTTTGAACGGTGGATTGCGCCAATAGAAAAGATACTAACGTTACTATTCCTATTATTCTTAAAGTCCATTTTTTTGATTTCATTTAAATCTATTTATCGTCTCTTGGTGGTGGTACTTTTAATAAACCTTTTAATTGTGCATCAAAATTATTAACCTTCGGCGCTGGTTTGTATTCTAAATTCTCAAATTTCAATGGTAGCTTTATAATCCCATTTTTACGGGCAACCATTTTATTAAAGTTTCTCTAAAGTCTTTCCAGTTATAAGATATATTGGCATCGATATACCTTTTTACCCTAACTATAAGCCATTTTTTAAAAGGTAACTCTATCTATATACTGGAAAATCCGGTCTCTTTGACCAGGTATTTCCGATTTTGATTGACCAGGAAACCTGCTGATGTTCAAATCATTTAGTGATCGGAATTAACCGGATTTTAATCGTCATGGGCTCCGGATTTTCCAATACATGACTTAAGGTACAAAAAGTCGCAATGGTTATCACCATTCCAGGCCACTTACAGTATGTCTTGTCATAGGGACCTGATTTTCCAAAACTAATTTTAGATGTTTTTGAGTTATAAAACTAAACTAAGAAACTTATACAAGATGGCATAAATGTTCGTCTATGGATAGTGTAAAAGTTGCCCACTTGTTAAAATGCTGGCGGTGACTATAAATATTCATAATTCATTTATAACTTTATTTATACACTTAAACAAGTTGGGGATGGCAGGGTACAATAATATATATTTCCAACAAGTCACTTATAATATACAAAACCCAAAAGAAATGACAATTTTGATATGAAAAATATTAGAAAAAGATATGCGGTTATCTTTTTTTGGGTTTATTTTTTGGGTGTTCAAAGAATGTTTCTACTACCCCTGAAGAGCCGCCATTATGGCTTTTACCATCTTTTTTAAGTGATGGACCCTGGCATCTTATATCATCTACTACCATAGACCAATCTGGAGTAAAATCAAAATATTTAGGCATACCAACTGACTCTGTAATTTTTCTTTATGGTGATGACGGAAGTCAAACTTTTAATTCAATCTCTATGTTTACGTATATAAACCATGTTAACTCTCAATGTGGATATAGGGTTAGACTTGACACTACTATAAGGTGTAATCCGGGATGGAGAGATGGATATTCAGACACGCTATACTGTAAAGCCTATAGCGACAGCTTGTTGGTTTTTAAAGTCAATAAAAATTCAAGTATAGGAGGTGGGAGTGAAATTGATAGCTTAAAAAAAATAAGGTTTTGGCATCCCTGATTTTTACCAGAGGGTAAAGAGATATTTGCATTAGCAGTTAATTAGTAGAAATATCTTATGATAAAAATAGTAACTTTTCCTGGAATAATATTCATTCTTTGCTTATTGGGGTGTAAAAAGGATAACACACAACATGTACCACCAACAGTTGGTCATTGCGTAATAACTGAAATTTTAGATAATGGCTCAATCTATACACTTAAAGGCAATGTAACCTATGCTTTTAAAGATACATTATACGGTCAGCCTACTTACGAAATGGGTGGGTACTTAACTGGGCCAGCCAATGATACAATATTTACAAAAATTCAGTTGTCTAATATTATAGCTAAACAGACTTTTGGTTCTACGACAATAGCTGCCACCCAACAAGGAGATCCAAACTGTTATTTTACTTATGGAACAAGATCAGACACATTTACAAGTTATCCAACCCCAACTAATAATTTTCCTAACTCAGCTATAATGGGCACTGTATCAATTACAAGCTTTAGTAGTACATATATTTTAGGAACTTTTCAAACATTTATGGCTGACTATAAAAACAATTATACAACGATTTATAATGGAACTTTTGAAGGAACATTTCCTCAATAAATCTGATTAATGGGATAAACATTAGGCGGCAGGTAACTGTGAAACACTAAATGGAAAATGAGTTGCTTGTCTTAAAAAAAATTAAGGTGACAACTCATTAGAACACCTAAGTATGAAATCATTATTTACTTGCTTGTTAGTTATTGGATTTATGGTTGTGAATGCACAAAAAAGATATGACTGTATAGTAGTTACAAAAAAAGCGGACTCTTCTTCTACAATTCGCATTTTTGGAACATTATCTAATGTGGGTGATTCAAGTATTACTATGCATTTAAAGAACAGAGACACATCCTTTTTTTGGAATAATTTGAAAAGTATCCGTTTTAGAAAACATAATGGTTTTTCCAGAACAGTATTACCAGTATCTATTTTTTCGGCTTCTGTTTTAATAGGCTACCTTACGTCCATTTATGGAACTGGGATAGCATCTCGATTATCTTTATCAGATTTTGCATTGGCTGATATTATATATAGTCTTGCGGCTTTGCCCATAGTAACTGTTATCTATTTTCTGACTCGAAACCACATCTTTAACATAAACAATTATGAAGATTATAAAAGGCTAAAAATTCATTCTTCAAAATATATTTCTACTGTTGCATTTTAATGCTTGAAAAGCTGAAAAATCTTTCTAGTGGTGATTTGGTGGTGGTTGTGATGAATAAGTATCAATAAGAACAGATATTCTCAAATATCAAACCTACATAAGGAGGCAAGCATGTATTGATTTCTATATGTTACCAGCCAAAATCATACAAAATCAAGTCTTTAACGAGGCTACAATTAATATTCTAGAATAACTTTCCCCTCGGAAAATGACCCTTTTTTTCATTCCCTGTCTCTATAAGCACTTGGCGTCATTCTCTTTTTTCTTAGAAATACACGATTAAAATATGTCAAGGAGTCAAACCCTGAACTATAGGCAATTTGCCCTATGGTTTTATCGGTTTCGGTCAATAAACTACACGCATATGCAATTCGCATTTCGTTCACATAGTCAGAAAATGTTTTCCCGCTTACTTTTTTAAAAAATTTACAAAATGCACTTTCCGATAAATGAATTAATGAAGCAGCTTTCTTGATAGAGAGTTGGGTTGTAAAGTCTTTATGAATATAATGAAACACTTTATTGATTCTGGATTGATCCTCATTCCCCTTTAATTGTTTAAATAGGGTAGACGAGAGTGGTTGTGTTTTTATGCTGGTTAAATTATGCAGTAATTGGATAAATAAGCTTAAAGATTCGGCACTTGAATGGGATAGTGTTTTTTGTTTTAATAAGTGTACTGTTTCCTGGGGAGGTTTTATAAAATGTAACCCTGAGGTTGATTTGGATAGCATTTTTTTTATGGGTAACATTTCAGGGTAATGCAATAGCGGTTCTATAAAACCGGCTGAAAATTGAATGACTATAGCGGTACAATTCCTTATTTTGGATCTCTCTGTTATCCAGGTATGCGGTAATAACGGTCCTAATAATACAAGATCGCCTTCTCGAAAACTTTCATAGCTATCTCCAACCAGTCTTTTCCCATCACCTTTCATAATATAGGTTAACTCATATTCAGGATGGTAATGCCAAAAGAATTTTGCCTCACTAACTTTCACCTGGTACCATAAAAAGGTTTCGCCATCTTCTCTTTTATGGATGATTTCTAAACTCGCTTTCATACTATATGTATAGGATAAGTGCTAACTATTTTAAAAATAGACAATATAGTGCTAGAAAATGGAAAATAAATGCTAGTTTATACAATACTGTTCGAATAGATTTGTAATCAAATAGTTGAACTTGTTAATTCCCACTTCTATAGAAATAGCGCTAAATGAACGCTTTAGGTTATCTAAGGACCAGATTGATTTTTACCAGCTGAATCGGTTTATTAAATTAAAGCAGGTTTTGAATGAAGAAACACTTCGGTTTTTTAATGATGCCATTACTAAGCGAGTTGAGCAAATGAATCAGGTCACAGAAAGTTTAGAGAATAGAAATACCTATGGCAAAGCTTTTCTACAATTGTTTAATCTTTGGCGTAATGATGAAGTGGTTAAAGCATTAGTTTTTAGCAAGCGGTTAGCCAAAATTGCAGCAGAATTAATGCAAGTTGATGGCGTCAGATTATATCATGATCAGGCTTTGTTTAAAGAAGCGGGTGGAGGTATCACTCCCTGGCATGCCGATCAATATTACTGGCCTCTAGAAACAGATAAAACCATTACTGCCTGGATACCCCTACAAGCAATACCCCTCCAAGGGGGACCATTGGAATTTAGTGCTGCGAGCCACCAGATTCTATTTGGAAGAGAATTTGAGATAAGCGACGAAAGTGAACACCTGATTCAGGAAAAATTACGGGTAACTGATTTTAAGCATGTAATCGAACCTTTTGATGCCGGAGAAATCAGTTTTCATTCAGGTTGGGTCTTTCATCGTGCAGGGGCCAACACAACCGATCAGATGAGAAAAGTAATGACCATTATTTATATGGATAGAATGATGAAACTCAAAAAGCCTGAAAATAAAAACCAGGTTAATGACTGGGAAACCTGGTGTCCTGGAGCTGAGATCGGAAAAAAAATTGATACACCATTAAACCCGGTTATATCGTAAAACTAAAAGAATGAATATAAAATATAGCTGTACTTATTGGGGTTGCGAAAAGGATGAACCAAATACTTTTGTTGATAAGGTTTTAGCTGGTGGATATGATGGGGTAGAAATTTACCTCCCTACTCAATCAGTTTTTACTGAACAGTTTATAACTAAACTGGAAAATATTGTCTTGCATAAACCAGATTTTATATTTATCGCCCTACAATTATCTGCGCCAGTTAACGAAACTGTCGACAGCTATATCAGTAGAATGGAAAAAGAGTTACTGGAATTGGCAGCCTATCAACCAAAATTTATTAACTCACATACTGGAAAAGATTATTATTCATTTGATGATAATTGTAAAGTCATTGAAGCCGCTTTAAATATCAGTAGTAAAACCGGTATCCGAATTTTACATGAAACTCACCGTGGAAGATTTTCGTTTCATGCATCCACATTGCTTTCTTATCTGGAAAAATTTCCAGAATTGGAGCTGGTTGGTGATTTATCTCATTTCTGTACAGTATCTGAGAGTTTATTAGATGATCAGGAGAATATACTACAAAAAATCATTCCGCATATATCACATATTCACGCCAGGGTAGGGACTGAACAATCATCTCAAATAGCCAACCCTTTTGCTCCGGAATGGAATATGCATCTTAATAAGTTTACGGGTTGGTGGCAGAAAATTATTGAAGTTCAAGCCGATAAAGGATTGCTTGATTTTACAATCACTCCCGAAGCTGGTCCTATCCCTTATATGCCTACTATGCCCTTTACACAACAGCCATTGGCTAACCAGTGGGATATTAATGTGCAAATGAAAAATTATCTCAAAGAGAAATGGGGATGAGACTGGATACCAATGCTTTGATTCTTTAAGTCTATATATATGAAATTTACAATTGCGCTGGCAGTTATTTGCTTACTAAACACGACTAATCTTACTGCACAAAAAAATCGTGTTACCAAAGGCGAAATTATTTATCATGTATGCCAAAGAAGTTTTTTTGATAGTAATGGGGATAAGCAGGGAGACTTAAACGGCCTTCGACAAAAGCTTGGGTATTTACAAGATTTAGGGATTACATCCATTCTTCTCTTACCATTATACGATGCCGATTGCTATCACAACTATTTTGCAAATGATTTTGAAAAGATAGATCCTTCATTTGGCACCATGCAGGACTATATTAATCTGGTTAAAGAGATCCATCAACGGGGAATGAAGATTTACCTGGATATGGAAACACAATATGTGGCAGCAAAACACTTATGGTGGAAGGATGCAGTAGGTAATCTTCGATCACCCTATAGCGATTATATTTTGTTTGATGATTCCGCACATGCAAAGCCTGCAAGTATTATTGCTGACTTACAGGGTTTAAATGGGTATGATGGAAAATATATTAGAATAACCACAGTTAACCTGAAAAGCAAAAAAATATTGGAATACAATAAAAAATTGTTCGGGTATTTTGTAGATCCGAACCAGGATGGAAAATTTGATGATGGGGTTGATGGCTTCCGATTAGACCATACCATGGATAACTTAGATGGCAAACCCAGTTTAACCCATCTTTTTGAATCTTTTTGGACCCCACTGTTGACTTATTTAAAAACCATAAACCCAAAATTGAAAAATGTTGCCGAACAAGCTGATTGGAAAGACTACGGATTTGACTATTTTAAAAATGCAGGCGTAGATAGAATGTTTGGCTTTGGATTACAACAAGCAATTCTTTCATTTGATAAAAAGAATTTAATTCGGAATGCGGATTCTATTTTAGCGAAATGTCCGGAAGGCAAAGAACAAATCATTTTCATTGAAAATCATGATTTAGACAGATTCGCTTCTCTAGAGAAAAACCCGGCAAAACAAAGAGTAGCGGCTTTGGAAATGATGTTAATCGGTGGCATCCCGTCTATTTATTACGGTCAGGAAATTGGTATGCTGGGCAAATCAGTATCTTTTGATAACAGTGACGGTAATGATATTCCCAGGCGGGAAGCTTTTGAATGGTATAAAAATGTTGAAGGACAAGGGATGGCTCTTTGGTATAAAAATATTGATAAATGGTGGAGCCATTCTAATCTGAAATCTGGCGATGGTATTTCGTTAGAAGAAGAAAGGCTGGATTCTAATTCTCTGTACCAGTATTATAAAAA
>CAIWKU010000390.1 GCA_903913355.1 uncultured Bacteroidota bacterium
GTACCCCTATCTATTCCATGCAGACTTTATATGATAGCAAAGGACTGCTATTATTAATGAATGCTATTGGCAAACAATTTTATACCCGCAAGAGTCCGGAAGATATTCAAAAGGAAAAATTAGCCAAGAATGAAGTGGCCCCGCTGATTGTATTAAGCAAAGAGAAAAAAAAGATATTAGGATATGATTGTTCCAAAGCAACCATTACCCTCAGCGACAAATCAGGCAAAAAAGTTACCCTCACTGTTTGGTGCACAGATAAAATTCATAATATACCGGATGTGGGTCCGGTGACTGCAGATATCCAAGTGAAAATAAAAGGCATCCCCTTAGAAATACAGATGAATGAAGGTCCTATCAATTCTTTAATGAGAGCAACAGAAGTATCTATAAAACCTGTTGCGGAATCAGTCTTCAATTTATCTACTTCGGGATACACGGAAAGAAAACCAAATCCAGTGCAAAAAAGATAAAGACCTATTTTAACCCTTCAGCCAGGCAGAAAGATGTTGGGTAATCTGTCCCGTTTCAATAATAAACCCATCATGTCCATATGCTGAATCAATCTCAACCAGTTTTGCATGAGGCATATAATCGGCCATGAAACGCTGTTCATCCAATGGACATAATATATCGCTATGAATACCTATAATCAAAGTAGGTTGCTGAATCGATTTTAATACAGTTATCAGATCGCCTCCTCGGCCCCTGCCCAAATGGTGACTGTCCATTGCCTTCGTAAGTAACCAGTAACTATAGGCATTGAATCTTTTTACCAGTTTATCGCCCTGGTAATTGAGATAGGAAGATGCTTTAAAATCATCAATCTTCTCCGGATCAGGATCAGTTTGCCTTTCCTGAAAAGTGCCATAATTACGATAGGTCAGCATGCCAATGGCTCTTGCTGCTTTTAGTCCCTTGGCACCTGCATTTGCTGTATGATCACGCCAGGTATGATCGGCTTCAATCGCCAAACGTTGTGCTGTATGTACAGCCACGCCCCAGGCGCTTTCAGAAGGAGAAGTAGCAATTAAGAAAAGCTTGCTGATGATTTCTTTTTCCATTACTGCCCATTCCAAAGCCTGGTATCCACCCATACTACCACCCATTAACAGGTATATAGAATCGATACCCAGCTGTTTTCTAAGTAAAATATAAGCCTGAACCATATCCCGGATGGTTACTTGTGGGAATTCGGAATAATAAGGTTGTTCTGTAATTGGGTCGATACTGGTTGGACCGGTGGATCCATAACAGGATCCGGGCATATTTGCGCAAACGATAAAATATTGAGCAGGATCGATGAGACAATTATCCCCAACCAATCCTTTCCACCAATCTGCTGCGTCTGAATTGGCAGTTAAAGCATGACAAACCCAGATCACATTGGATTTCGCCTTATTCAGGGTTCCATAGGTATGATAGGCAATCTGGAGAGATGGCAAAACCCTGCCATTTTCTAAAATAAAGGGTTCGTTATGAGTAAAAAGATTCATATGGATTATTCCGCATTTCAGAAGCAAAATAAGGGCATGGATAATTTACATTTGCATAAATCTTTAAAATGGCCAGAATTTTAATTAAAAGAGTGGATGATGCCTATAAATTCGAAGCTACGGACGAAAATGGCCATACCGGTCAAATGGATGCCGCAGAAGCTATCGGCGGACATAACACAGGCTTTCGGCCTATGCAGGCATTACTGATGGGCTTAGGCGGTTGCAGCGGGGTAGATATCGTGTCTATTCTGAAGAAGCAAAGACAGGAACTTGTTTCATTCAATATGGTTATTGACGGAGAAAGAGAACCTGATAAAGAGCCTTCCTTATGGAAATATGTCCATATCCTTTTCCAGTTTACCGGCAATATTGATCCGGAAAAAGCAAAAAAAGCTTGTAGCCTGTCGATAGATAAATATTGCTCCGTTGCTGCCACCCTTCGGGCAGCAGGATGTACCATTGAATGGGATATCGAAATAAAAGAAGTTTAGCAAATAGCCATAAAGCCATAAAAAATTAAATTCCCTCTATGTCAACCCATCAGCAAACCAACGCCATCCGCATACAAACAGAACGTACGAATGAAATGGAGCACTCTACTCCCATGTTCCTAACCAGCAGTTTCTGTTTCGACAATGCAGAAGATATGCGGGCTGCTTTTGCTGATGAAACGGATGCTAATATCTATAGCCGTTTCAGTAATCCCGGTGTACAGGAGTTTGTAGACAAAATGTGTGCATTGGAAGGCGCAGAAGCAGGTTATGCTACTGCTTCCGGCATGAGTGCGGTTTTCGGTTCCTTTATGGCACTGCTCAAACAGGGTGATCATCTGATTGCCTGTAATGCCATATTTGGCAGCACCCATACCATCATTGCTAAATACTTACCCAAATTTGGTATAGAATATACTTATCTGGATGCCAATGCAGATGAAGCTGCCTGGGAAGCAGCTATTAAACCCAATACCCGGATGATTTATCTGGAAACCCCTACCAATCCTGGTCTGGATATACTGGACCTAGAAATGATTGGCCGGGTTTCTAAAAAGCATTCCATTATTTTAAATGTTGATAATTGTTTTGCAACGCCTGTTAACCAACAACCCATAGACTTTGGTGCTGATCTGGTGGTGCATTCTGCTACTAAATGGCTGGATGGACAGGGACGGGTTTTAGGCGGCGTGATTGTTGGCAGGAAAGACCTGATCAAAGAAATTTATTTATTCTGCAGAAGTACCGGACCTGCTTTATCCCCTTTCAATGCATGGGTATTAAGTAAAAGTCTGGAAACCCTGGATGTTCGAATGGAGCGACACGCTTCAAACGCTTTGTTCATTGCGCAGTCATTAGAAAAAAATGAGAAGATCTCTTCTTTAAGGTATCCATTCCTGGCAAGTCACCCGCATGTAGCCATTGCAAAAAAGCAAATGAAAAACGGTGGCGGAATCGTTTGCTTTGAATTGAAAGGCGGATTGGAATCCGGTCGCGCTTTTCTCAATAACCTGAAAATGCTTTCCCTGACTGCCAACCTGGGCGATACAAGAAGTATCGCTTCTCATCCTGCCAGTACTACACATGCCAAATTAAGTGAAGCAGAAAGACAGGCGGTAAATATTACACCTGGATTAATCCGAATCAGTGTTGGTCTGGAACATAAGGAAGATATTCTGAATGATATTTTGCAGGCACTGGAAAAATGCTGATAAAGTCTCAAGAACAGATAGTATTTAGATTTTTTGAATGACTCAGAACCGGATACTGAAATCCTGCTTTACTTTATTTTCATTCCTAAATAAAACAATGCCCATATAAAACAGATCAATGGTCAGGGTAACTATCTGGTTGGTTTTGATTTCTTCCCAGGCTTTTTCCATATCCCGGCTGCTATGTATGTTATGGAAGATGAGTATTGAATCAGGTTGAATAGAACTAAGCAATTGGTTAAAATATTTCATTGTTGAAATGTAATCGGTATTTACATGAATATAAACCAGACCGATCTTAGGATTTATTTTGATAACTCTTGCTAATGCCTGATCATAATCCCCAACCAGCATATTGATATTGTTCAACTCCAGCATTTGGAAATGTTTCATTGCCATTGCAGCGATCGTTTTATCCTGCTGAATGGTTGTCAGTTGTAGAGAAGTATTTGCAGCAGCAAGATAAGCAGTGTCAATACCTAATGAATTCTCCAATACAAGAATTGAATCTGGAGAGTAGTAGTTTACGATTCTGAATAACAATTGCCCTGTTTTTCGGGAGCTACCGGATGATCTGGTAATTTTATTTATGTCTAGTTTCTTTATATTTCCCGCAGGTGGTTTTATATCAGAAGTCTCAATAGTCAGCTGATTGGTATCAGCCAATAAATTTGTTCTGAGATCTTCAATCGGCAGAAAGGCATAAAAAAATCTGTTATCATTTAAAACCTGGGTAATAAATTCAAATACAAAAGGGGAATGCACTCCATGTCCTTTCCCATTAGAAGCGGTAAGAAAGTATTTGAGATACCGGGTAACTATGGCAAAACGCGAATACATTATTGTGGAGTAGATTGATGAGGTAATTGGTTCAAGAGCCAAATAAACGCATAGGCTGAGCAGAATAAAAAACCATAAGAAGCAATTTTACTCATCAGATCAAAACTGTTCCATACAGAGATTGGATTATTCCAAAATAACAACAACAGCATAGACATTGAAATCCATCTGTTCTTTCTCCATTTTTTTGACAGGAATAGAAAAGGCACCAGTATAATCAATGCCTGCCTGATCATAAATCCATCTATTGCTGTCTGCTTATGAAAAGCTTCGATATGGTATTTATCCGCCAATGTTCTGCCTAACTGAACAATGCCAATTAACTGACGTAAGAGAAATAATGAATAGCCCAGTAATAATACATTCGAAACTGATATCAGGTTAACAGAATAATTTCTCCATTTAAATGCTCCGCCCATCCATGAAATCAGCAACAAAAATGGGATACTACAGCAATAAGCGATCTGAATGAATTGCATGTTCAGGACTTTGCCAGTTTTGAGATCCATAACTGGAAATGATATGCATACTGATGTTTTGCATCCGCCGAATAGGATTGTTCAGAAACCATTGTCCATGTATCCGTGTCAATTGCCGGGAAATAAGTATCCCCTTCCAATACAGCAGCAACCCTTGTCAGATAAATTTTATCCGCAATAGAAATGGCCTGCTTGTATATTTCACCGCCCCCTATTACAAACAGCTCTTTATAATCCTGCTTCTCCGCAATACGGATGGCTTCTTCCATAGATGAAACGACAAGAATTCCCTCTGCACTAAAATCTTTTTGTCGGGTAATCACCATATTCAACCTTCCCGGTAAGGGTTTACCCGACAATGCTTGAAAAGTTTTTCTGCCCATTACCACAGGCATGGCCCAGGTAATATTTTTAAAAAATTTAAGATCATTCGGCAAATGCCAAAGCAAACGATTATGCAAACCAATCGCATTATTTTCAGAAGCCGCTACAACCAGGGAAATCAGCATAGAAAAGTTTTAAGTTATTGGTTGTAAGTTATAAGTTTAACAAGAAATAATAAAGTGCGGTTCACAAAATACTTACTACCTACTACTTATCACTTAAACCGCTACAGGTGCTTTAATGGCAGGATGGTACTGGTAATTTTCAAGGGTAAAATCTTCGAATTGAAATTCGAAAATATCTTTTACCTCGGGATTCAGTTTCATTACGGGTAAAGGATAAGGTTCCCGACTTAGTTGAAGTTGTGCCTGTTCTATATGATTATTATACAGATGAACATCTCCAAAACTATGTACAAAATCACCATAGGCAAGTCCACATACCTGCGCCACCATCATGGTTAGCAAAGCATAGGAAGCAATATTAAAAGGTACTCCTAAAAATACATCCGCGCTTCTTTGGTATAACTGGCAACTCAGTTTTCCATCAGCTACATAAAACTGGAATATGGTATGACAGGGCATCAATGCCATTTTGGGCAATTCAGCTACATTCCAGGCACTGATAATTAATCGTCGGCTATCCGGATTTTTTTTGATCTGGTTAATCAGGTCGGTTATCTGATCGATAACGGTTCCATCAGCACCTTCCCAACTTCTCCATTGCTTTCCATAAACCGGGCCCAGTTCTCCATTGGCATCTGCCCATTCATTCCAGATGCTTACTCCGTGTTCGGTTAGATATTTGATATTGGTTTCCCCACGCAAAAACCATAAGAGTTCATAAATAATGCTCTTTGTATGGAGTCTTTTGGTAGTTACCATCGGAAAGCCTTCCTGCAGGTTAAACCGCATCTGGTAGCCAAAACAACTGATGGTTCCCGTACCGGTTCTGTCGGTCTTAGAAACCCCATTCTCCATAATATGCCTGAGTAATTGCTGGTATTGCTGCATAGAGTGCAAAATACACTGCAAATGGGGATGACAAAAAGAATACTAATCACATTGGGGAGAATCTGTGAATTATGCGTTTTTTCTGCGTTTCAGCTCTTTTTTGATTAATGAAAGTTCCCTACCTGTTTGTCCGCTTACACTGCTGTTTTCCTGTGCCCTTCTCATCATGTAAGGAATCACATCCCTGATTGGACCAAATGGCAGGTATTTACTAACATTAAACCCTTCTTTCGCCAGGTTGAAGGTAATATTATCACTCATACCAAATAATTGAGAAAAATGCACATGTGGATGATTATGGGGTATGCCGTGCCTATCCATCATTTCAGCAGCTTTCAGATTACTTTCATCATTATGTGAAGCAATGATCACAGAAATATCTTCTATGTTTTCTAGACAATAGGTAACCGAATCATTATAATCCCTGTCGGTATCTTCTTTTGTAGCCTGAATCGGACTTTCATATCCTTTATCATAAGCTCTTTCCCTCTCCTTCTCCATATAAGCTCCTCGTACCAGTTTCATCCCCAGTTTAAATCCCTTCTGTTTGGCAATCTGATGAGAAATATGCAGGAAATGAAGTCTGTCGTGACGATATAACTGAATCGTATTATACACGATCACTTTCGATTTATTGAAGATCTCCATCATTTCCATGGTCAACCTGTCAACCGGATCCTGTATCCAGGTTTCTTCCGCATCGATCAGCACACCGATATTTTTTTCGGCAGCTACTTCACAAATCGTATACATTCTTTCGCGAACCCTGTCCCACTCGTCAATTTCTTCCTCATGATCATGAATACCACTTCTCAACCGGGGTGCCTCATTAAGTGTTTGCAATAATCCAAATCTGGCCAGTCCGGTTACTTTGATACTGATAAAAGGGATATTGGTTTGTGTAGCTGCATAATTGATTACCCGAATAAATACTTCAGTTGCATGGTCAAAATTGGCTTCGCCCTGTTTTCCTTCTACACCATAATCCAGGATTACCTGAACGCCATATTTACCAAGGATGGATCCAATGGCAGCTGTTTCTTCTAATGTTTCACCACCTACAAATTGTTTGAAAATGGTTTTTCGGATAATACCATCAACTGGTAACCCGGTTTTCATAATAAATGGGGTAAGTCGGGTGCCTATTTGTACAAACCAGGGGTATCCCATGGTATTAAACAGGAATTTAGCTCCTTTCAGGTCCTTATCAGACTTGTAGGCAAAGGCATTTTCGGTGTTGTCAAAAGAAATATTCATGCTAACAGTTGTTCGTAGTGCGAATATCGGTAGCAGAACGATAAGTAAAAAAAGCTTTTCGCAGAAACCCCTAATTATTTTATAAAATCAGATAGCCTGGTGGTTAAAAGGTTGTAAAACCATCTCACTAACTACCCCGCTTACCGGCTGTTGGCATAAAAACCAGATGGCTTTGGCTGCTTCCTCTGCCTGGATCATCTTTTCTTTTTGAACCCTCAGGTCGATTGTATCCCAGAAAGGAGAGTCAACTCCTCCCAGAAACAGGTTGGTGATCCTGATCTCTGTTCGCTTAATCTCTTCCCGTATACTTTGCATCATTCCTACCAAACCATATTTACTGGCACTATATGCAGCAGCTCCTGCCATGGGCACTTTACCCAATATTCCTGGAATATTGATGATCAACCCTTTTTTCTGGATTTTCATAGAAGGCAATACCGCTTTCACCAAATAAAATGCACCCATCAGGTTGGTTTGAATGGTTTTCTGAAAATCATCTGAAGAAAGACTTTCCATGGGCTTAATGATACCTATACCTGTTGCGTTTACCAGAATATCGATAACCGGGGATTGAGCCAATATATTGTCAATAACCCTGTTCACGGATACTTCGTCTGCAATGTCCATTTGAAAAACATGATCTGATGAAATACGACACGCTTCTGCCAACTGGTTTAGTTTAGCAAGATTTCTTCCGGTTATATAGACAATAGCACCACTACTAACTAATAATTTCACAGTTTGTGCACCTATTCCACCTGTTGCCCCGGCTACCAGAACTATTTTACCTTTTACTGATTGCATACGATTAATTTGCCTTTATAAACAAAGCCTTCCCATTTTTGTTTGATGAGTATTGGAAATACGGAATTGAATTATTTTATTTATTGTTTAGAGTCAATAACCATTCGAATTATGGCAAAACGTCCATGGAACCGGGTTAACCTGCCGGTGTATTCAATCAGCAGCAGGGATAAAAAAGGGAATACCAATATGCATATCATTACCTATGCTTCCCAAATCAGTATGAAACCCAAACGTTTTGTATGTGGAATCTTTCATGGCACAAAAACCCTTTCCAATATCGAAGAGAATCCGGTATTTGTGTTACAGCTATTATCGGCCCATCAATATCGTTTAGTGGATTTGCTGGGTAAAAAGACAGGTAATCAAATTGATAAAATAGCCCGACTTGAAAAAAGAAAACTACTCATGCAATGGAAATCGCATCTCATCTTACAAGAAGCTTTGGCTGTAATAGAACTAAAAGTGATCTCAAGTTTTGAGGGAGGCGATCATCGGGGCTTTGTATGTGATATGCTGGATTATAAAAATTTCTCCGAGGGAGAACCATTAACCTTAGATGTACTCCGAGAACATCGAATGATCTGGATATAGCAACCTGTTTGTACACCTGTAGAA
>CAIWKU010000391.1 GCA_903913355.1 uncultured Bacteroidota bacterium
AAGAAAATATAGGCAGATTCGGGTCATCTATTCTGGCATGATAGTCTTCCATGGTCTCAAATACTATTGCAGCACCACGGTGTTTCATCAATTCTTTAGTGGCTGCTGAAGGTTTAATGATCGCACCATCTTCACAAAGGTTTCCTTTCAATACCGCAATCCCAGCGTGTTCCTGTAAGGGCTTGTCAATTGTGGCAATTACTTCTGTGTTATAGCAAATGGGATTGGCATTATTCTCTCCAATGGATTTCCCGTTTACCGTGATGATCTCATTATGTAAATATTTTTTGAGTTCTTTGATTACAACCGGTAAACCGCCTGCGTAATAAAAATCTTCCATCAGATAATTGCCGGATGGTTTCAGATTTGCCAATAAAGGGATCTTGCTTCCTAATGTATCAAAGTCTTCCAGTTTCAACTCAACCCCCATTCTCCCGGCGATAGCCAGCAGGTGTATTATCAGGTTGGTAGACCCACCCACACCTGCATTTACAATAATTGAATTTTCAAAAGCTTGCCTGGTAAGTATTTTGGATAGTTTGAGATCTTCTTTTACCATCTCTACAATTCTTCTGCCAGACATTTGAGCCATTACTTTTTTTCTGGCATCTACTGCGGGTATGGCAGCTGCTCCGGGTAAGGTTAATCCCAAGGCTTCTACCATACAAGCCATGGTTGATGCCGTACCCATACTCATACAATGCCCCTGGCTACGTGCCGAGCCCACTTCCGCTTCATGTATATCTTCGGCAGTATAGTTCTCAACCAGTTGTTTTTCTTTTACCATCCAGTTAAAAGAGCCTGAACCTATGCACTGTCCCTTAAAACGACCATTTAGCATAGGGCCGCCTGGAACAACAATCGTAGGAAGATCTACACTGCAGGCACCCATTAAAGTGGAGGGAGTGGTTTTATCGCAACCGGTTAATAATACAACCCCATCAATCGGATTTGCACGGATACTTTCTTCTGTATCCATGCTTGCCAGATTTCTGAACAACATAGTCGTTGGGCGCATAATGGTTTCTCCCAATGAAGTAACCGGAAATTCAAGTGGAAATCCTCCTGCTTCAATCACTCCTCTTTTCACGATTTCGGCAAAATCGCGCAAGTGCCCATTACAAGGTGTCAATTCACTCCAGGTATTACAGATGCCAATAACAGGTCTGCCAGTAAAATAATCATCGGGGTATCCCTGGTTACGTAACCATGAGCGATGCACAAATCCCATTTTATCAGATTTGCCAAACCAATCGTGACTTCTTAATTTTTTCATCATACTATTTTGTAAACATCAGATAGAGGAGTTCGTCACTCCCGAAAAATTATTTCAATTCCAGTACAATCACAGAAAAAGGAGGCATTTTTAATTTCAGGCTATTTTTGGAAAGAATAGCCTGGTTAAAAATGACTGGTTTTATTTTGTTAGGGTTTTCAAAACTATTATAGTCCTGTAATTTATCTGAAGTTAAGATTCTTCCGGTTACGCTGGTATAATTTGCTCCGTTGATATTGATGTTTACTTCCTGTTCTTTATTCGCATCAATATTTACCAGGGATATATGGGTAACTCCGTTTTTATCCATTGAAGCGGATGCTGATATTGCTTTTAGTTTTTCTTTCCCCATAGTATAATCATTGCAGTTCAGGGTGATGGGAAGCATGGTGGCATCCTGGTGAACATTATACATTTCCATTACATGGTATGTGGGCGTAAGCAATATTTTTTCTTCTTTGGTGAGAATTACGGACTGCAATACATTGATGATCTGAGCCAGATTAGCCATTCGTACCCTGTCGCAATGGTTATTAAAAATATTCAGGGTAGTGCCTGCGATCATTGCATCACGCATGGTGTTTTGTTGAAAAAGAAAGGCAGGGTTTGAGCCCGGTTCTACTTCGTACCAACCACCCCATTCATCAACCACCAGGGCCACTTTCTTTTTGGGATCATATTTATCCATGATGGCACTATGCTTTTCTACCAGTTCATTCATTTGCAAAGCACTTTGCATGATGGAGAAATATTCTTCTTCTGTAAAATTGGTTGACGGCCCTTTTTTAGCCCAGCTAATAATAGAATAATGATGGAGTGCCACCGCATCGAGCATATTATGCGGAATATCACGCATCAATACTTCTGTCCAGTTGTAATCTGCATCACTGGCGCCGGAAGCGATCCGGTAAATTTTCTCATTTCCATTGTTCATAAATGTGGCATATTGCCTGTATACATTGGCATAGTATTCCGGTTTCATATTGCCACCACAACCCCAGGCTTCATTACCAATGCCCCAATATTTTACATGCCAGGGATTGGGTCTTCCGTTTTGCAAACGGAGATCGGGCATCGGACTACTGCCATTGGGATGGTTCACATATTTAACCCAATCAGATAATTCCTGAGGTGATCCACTACCAACATTGCCACTCAGATAAGGTTCTGCTCCCAGCAATTCACACATATTCAGGAATTCGTTGGTGCCAAAGCTGTTATCTTCTTTTACATTTCCCCACCAAACATTCAGCATAGAGGGACGTTTGTCTTTTGCACCAATCCCATCCTTCCAATGATAAGTATCTGCAAAGCAACCACCAGGCCACCTGAGAACCGGCACTTTTAGCTTTTTCAGAGCGGCGATTACATCCAGTCTGACACCATTTGTATTGGCAATTTTGGAATTATTATCACCTACATAAAAACCGCCATAGATACAATGCCCTAGGTGCTCTGCAAAATGACCATAAATATTTTTGCTGATAATGTCTTTCCCTTTATCCGATTGCAATACAATTTCATTTTGCGCAATAGAAGCCAGAGATACCAACAGGCTTATAGACAGTAGTAATTTTTTCATAAGGCAATCTTGTATTTTGAAGGTTCATTTAAATATTCATAAATCAGTTAGTGCATTTGAAAATGCAAAAGACAATTGTATGAGAATGAATGGGTATCATTTTTTATTTTTTTTCAATGATGAAGCCCTGATGATCAATTCGGATTTAATGATAATGGTATTGGTCAAACGAATATTTGACTTGCCTTGTAAATGATTGATCAGATTCCTGGCAACGATCTCGCCTATTTCCAGTCCCGGGTAATTAATGGTAGTCAACTTTGGCTCAATGATTTTGCAGATCACATCATTATTGAATCCAACAACCGCAATATCTTCAGGCACGCGTATGCCTGCTTCCTGCAGGGTTTGTATACAAACAGCTGCACAAAAATCATTGGTAAGAAAGATCCCATCGGGTCTTGGTTGCATTTTGATAATTTGTTTGGCTGCACGAATGCTGGCTTCCTCTGTGAGATCAATGATAAAAACCATTTTCTCATTGTATTGTAAACCCTTTTCCTTCAATGCAAGCTGATATCCTTTTAAACGTTCGCTATATACATTTCTTTTAAGGCTGGCAGTGATATGTGCAATTCGTTTGCATCCCTGCTCAATCAGGTGAGCGGTTGCATCGTATCCTGCTTTTTGGTTATTGATAATCACTTTAGCACCTTCTGCTTCTTCAAATACCCGATCAAAATAAATAACGGGTATTCCTTTTCGTTCAAAGGGAGCGAAATGAGAGAGGTCTTCTGTATCAAAAGAAAGAGAGGCAATCACACCATCCACTCTTTTGTGAAAAAGATTCAGTGCATTCGCCGCTTCTTTTTTCCATGATTCGGATGAGTGAGCAATAATGAGATCGTAGTTGGCTTCAGTCGCAATTTTTTCAATACCAGCCAATGCTGAGATCATAAACTGGCTCCTTAATTCATGCAGGATCACGCCAATGGTATTGGTATTTTGTTTACGAAGATTGCTGGCAAAGTTATTGCTCCGATAACCCAGTTTTTCTGCCAGATCCGTTATTCTTTTCTTGGTGATTTTATTAATGGCCGGATGATCTTTCAATGCGCGACTAACCGTTGCTGCCGAAAGATCCAGTTGTCTGGCTAAATCATAAATGGTGATCTCTTTCTCCCGGCTCATCTTTCAATCGGTTGCAATGTAATTGATCAATAAAAATAAACTGCTTTGTTTTCTTCCCCTTTTGCAGCCTGGTAAATATCCCCGAACTCGAAGCGGGCTCCGGGAAAGAACACAGTAAATCCCTGATTTGACTGAAAAGATAAAAAAAATATTGCAATCGGTTGCAAATCCAAAAATATTTCCGACTTTAGTCATGTTATTATGGTAACCCCAGCTATTTACATTCTATCGATTGTCATGACGAAAAGTCAAAACCTATTCCTGATCATTTTTCAATTCATTACCGTAAAAGCGGGTGCCCGCCAGTTTATCAGGATTCCTTGTTGTGAGGTTGGTCTGGTCAGTCAAATGAAGCGGCATTCATCCAAATTCAGCTTGGTATCCCAAAAAAACAATCCATGCTATTATTAGGAATAGATCTTGGCACTTCATCCATAAAAGTTTCCGTTGTTAATTCGGCTACACAGCAATGTATTGCCTCTGCACAATATCCTGATACAGAGTCGCCAATCAATTCCCTCCAACCGGGTTGGGCGGAGCAGTCGCCGGAAATATGGTGGCTCCATGTTCAGGAAGCCATCCTGAAAGTTCATGCTACCAAAACATATCACCCAAAAGATATCGGCGCTATTGGTATTGCCTACCAGATGCATGGACTGGTATTAATTGATAAAGATAAAAAAGTACTACGCGACAGTATTATCTGGTGTGATAGTCGTTCTGTTGAAATAGGCAACCAAGCGTTTCAGGCAATAGGAGAAGAGAAATGTTTATCAACGCTGTTGAATTCCCCCGGTAACTTCACTGCCTCAAAACTTGCCTGGGTAAAGGCAAATGAGCCTGCTATCTATGCACAGGTGGATAAAGTTTTATTGCCCGGAGATTTTATCGCTATGAAATTATCTGGTGAAACCACTACTACTATTTCTGCACTATCGGAAGGGATATTCTGGGATTTCGCCAAACAGGAATTATCAAAAGATGTTTTCAATTATTTTGGGTTTACTACAGGTATTATCCCTTCCATCAAAAAAGTATTTGATATACATGGGTGCCTGAAAAAGGATGTAGCTTCGGTGCTTTCTTTAACATCGGGTATCCCTATTTCCTATAAGGCAGGGGATCAGCCAAACAATGCTTTATCACTGAATGTTTTGCAACCGGGTGAGGTTGCTGCTACCGCGGGTACTTCTGGTGTTATTTACAGTGTGAGTGATACACTGGCTTTTGATCCACTCTCCAGGGTAAACACATTTGCACATGTGAATCATACGGAAATAGTAACAAGACTGGGTATCCTTTTATGTATCAATGGCACGGGTATCATGAATAACTGGATACGAAATACTACTGGTAAAACCCTTAGTTACGCGCAAATGAATGAGTTGGCCACACAGGTTGAAGTGGGAAGCGAAGGGTTACGGGTTCTTCCTTTTGGAAACGGTGCAGAGAGGATGCTAAATAATAAAACGATACATGCGCATTTGCAGAATATAGACCTGAACAAGCATACTACTTCACATCTTTATCGGGCTGTTCAGGAAGGCATTGCTTTTTCGTTCCGGTATGGTCTGGATATCATGCGGGGAAACGGGTTAGCTCCTACCGTAATCAGGGCAGGAAAAGCCAACTTGTTTTTAAGTAATGTGTTTATTGAGTCATTCGTAAATGCTACACAAGTGCCTGTTGAATTATATGATTGTGATGGAAGTGTAGGAGCCGCAATAGGTGCGGGCCTTGGAGCAGGCGTATATGCTAACGAGAAAGAGGCTTTTGTAAACAATAAACGTCTCCGATTAATAGAGCCGACAGCTATTGCCAGATATGATGATATCTACCAAAGCTGGAACGCATTATTACAACTACAAATTGCAAAACCTAATCAGTAAAAATTAAAATAGACCAAAATGAAAGTAGTAACAGGTGAAAAGGAATTTTTCAAAGAGATAGCCCAGGTGAAATTTGAGGGAACGGAATCTGATAACCCTTTGGCATTTCGGTGGTATGATGAAAATAAAGTGGTGGCGGGAAAACCGATGAAAGAATGGCTTCGTTTTGCCTGTGCTTATTGGCATTCTTTTGTAGGCAATGGCGCTGATCCCTTTGGTGAACCCACTCATCTGTATCCCTGGAACGCAAAAGCAGATGCGGTTGAAAGGGCCAAAGATAAAATGGATGCCGCTTTTGAATTCATAACCAAAATGAATATACCTTATTATTGTTTTCATGATGTGGATGTGGTGGATTATACGAATGATGTAGTGGAAAATGAAAGAAGACTACAGGCACTTACTGCCTACGCAAAACAAAAACAGTCAGATAGTGGTGTGAAATTATTGTGGGGAACTGCCAACCTGTTTAGTAATCGTCGTTATATGAATGGCGCAGCCACCAATCCTGATTTTCAGGTGTTGGCACATGGCGGAGCACAGGTAAAAGCAGCGCTGGATGCAACGATTGCATTGGGGTGAGAGAATTATGTTTTTTGGGGATGAAGGGAAGGGTATATGAGCCTGCTCAATACAAATATGCAAAAAGAAAAAGAGCACCTGGCCAGATTTCTGCATACGGCAAAAGACTATGCCAGGAAGAATGGATTTACCGGTTCTTTCTTTATAGAACCCAAACCCTGCGAACCGAGTAAACACCAGTATGATTATGATAGTGAAACTGTAATTGGTTTTTTACGTCAGTATGATCTCTTGAAAGATTTTAAACTGAATATAGAAGTGAATCATGCAACCCTTGCCGGACATACTTTTCAACATGAGTTACAAGTAGCAGCAGATGCAGGTAGGTTAGGGAGTATGGATGCCAACCGTGGCGATTACCAGAATGGATGGGATACCGACCAGTTTCCCAATAATATCAATGAACTGACAGAAGCCATGCTGATCATTTTAGAAGCGGGTGGTTTTGGCGGCGGGGGAATTAATTTCGATGCCAAACGAAGAAGGAATTCAACTGACCCGATTGATCTTTTCCATGCACATATTGGTGGAATGGATGTTTTTGCCCGGGCACTGATTGTGGCGGATAATGTATTACAAAAATCTGACTATCGGAAAATAAGAACTGATCGATACGCTTCATTTAACACAGGTAAGGGTAAGGACTTTACAAATGGAAAACTGAGTTTGGAAGATTTGAGAGATTATGCAGTAGCTACTGGAGAACCTGCAGTAGTCAGTGGGAAACAGGAATACCTGGAGAACCTGATTAACCGGTTTATCTGATTGAGTCTTATCCTGTATGCAAATGGTTTA
>CAIWKU010000392.1 GCA_903913355.1 uncultured Bacteroidota bacterium
GGTATGCATGGTTTGCCGATCTGACCAGAGAATGGGATTTGGAATTGGGGAATCATCCAATTTCATCTGGCAAGCACTTTATATTGACTGCACACCATGCAGATGACAATATAGAAACCATGTTGATGCATTTTTTCCGTGGTACGGGGATTCAGGGTCTTACTGGTATTCAACCATTTGTTAGGGAAAAGAATCTAATAAGACCCCTGCTACATTTTCGGAAGAATGAGATCCGGGAATTTGCGCAGGTAAAAGGACTTTCTTTTGTTGAAGATTCCTCGAATGCTTCAGATAAATACACAAGAAATTATTTTCGAAATCGCTTATTGCCACAGATTCAGGAAGTGTATCCGCAGGTAGCAGAAAATCTTTTACAAAATATTCAACGTTTTACTGAGATAGACATTTTATATCGCCAGTCCGTGCAACAGTTTATCAAAAAAACAGTTGTTCAAAAAGGAGAAGAATGGCATATTCCGGTACTAAAATGGAAAAAAGCAATTCCCTTACTCACTATCAGCTGGGAAATCATCAAGCCATATGGCTTTACTGCCATGCAAACGGAAGAAGTCATCAAACTACTGGATGCGGCAAATGGTGCTTACCAGGCTTCTCCAACCCATCGAATTATCAGGAACCGGCAATGGATGATCATTTCTCCAAAGGAAGCACAAGATACCGGTCATATTTTGATTGAGAAAGAAGATAACCATGTTTTGTTTAGGATTGGAAGTCTTTTAATAAAGGAGTTACCAGCAAAAAATCTGCAACTAAATTCATCATCTACCGAAGCTTGCTTAGATGCGTCGATGGTTCAATACCCTTTGCTTCTGCGTAAATGGAAGCAGGGTGATTATTTTTATCCCTTGGGTATGCAGAAGAAAAAGAAAATCAGTCGATTCCTGATCGATCAAAAATTGTCTAAATCAGATAAAGAAAAAGTATGGGTGATAGAATCTGATCGTAAGATTCTCTGGGTGGTGGGTTATCGGATTGATGATCGATTTAAAATCAGCCCAAAAACCAAAGAGGTGCTTTCTATTTCCTATCTCATATAATCGATGATTTCAGATACAAAATTCTGCAATGGTCTGAACTCTGAAAAAAACTGACAGGTTATTGCCAAAAATACCACACCAAATATGGCACCCCATATATGCGCTGAATGATTGATATTACCCTGTCCTTTTTTGGCGAGATAGGCAGATAAAATCAAATAGATCGGCCCGAAAATAAAAGCGGGTATAGAAAAGGGAATGGGAAATATTCGGATACCCATGGTAGGGAACAAAAGAATTCCGGCAAAAAGCACCGCCGAAACCGCTCCGGAAGCACCCAGGCTTCTATAATAATAGTTGTCTTTATGTTGCAGATAGGTAGGTAATAAACAGGCAACCAGCGAAGCAAGGTACAATAGTGCAAAAAATAGTTTTCCCATTCCACCATAAATACTGAGAAATGCTTTTTCAACAGGATCACCAAAAAAATAAAATGTAAACATATTAAATGCCAAATGCATAATATCGGCATGAATGAAACCGCTGGTGATAAATCGATACCATTGGTTTTGATTGCTAACGGCAGGCGGATAAAAGATCAGGTCATTGGTAATCTTTTCATTCGAAAAAGCCGTAAAAGATACCACACAGGTAATAAGTATTATGGCAATGGTTATGGTAAACATAGGATCTAGTAGGTTTTTATCAGTATCAGTAACCTATTACTTGTTTAGATTTTCTTCACCTAAATGCAAGTAATTTTCTTGCAATTTATTTAACTATGATGGTATTTTTCATTCCGTATGATGCTACATGCCCGATAAATTTGTTCTGACAATACCAGCCGAACCAGCATATGTGGAAACACCAGTTTTGAAAAGCTCCAGGTATAATCAGCACGTTTCATCACAGATTCATCTACGCCAAATGCACCTCCAATCAAAAAAACTACCCGTTTGGTGCTATCATTTGCCCTCTGTTGCAAGAATCCTGCCAGTTCCGGAGAACTGATCTGCTTTCCTCTTTCATCCAGTAACACCAGGTAATCCTCCTTAGTCAATCTAGATAATATAATATCCGATTCAGCTTTTTTCAGATCTGTTTCAGATAGAACTGCTGCATTTTTGGGTGGTGAAATCAGGGTCCATTCTGCAGGATAGTATTTATTGATTCTCCCTGTAAACTCATCAATACCGGCTTTCACATAGGGTTCATGGGGTTTACCTACCGACCAAAATTGCAGTTTCATGGCCTAAAATTAAACATTGAAATCCATAGTGCCTTGCTTGGTTAGAATTTAATAACTCGATCTCAAAGCACTATACACGATGAGGGCTCTATCTTTCTTTTAGAACTAGAATTAGCAAATTATTCATTTATGAGTCAGTTGTAAGATATTAAAATTATTTATATTGTCTTACCATTAATAATGTATTTTAAAAATACAGCATGAAAATATTGATCATCAATGGGCACCCGAATACAGAAAGTTTCAATTTTGGATTGGTGGCAGCTTACAAAAAAGGCGCAGAAAGTTCTGGTGCAGAGGTTCAGGAAATTGTGATCAGGGATTTGGTATTTAGTCCCAACCTGAAATTTGGTTATCAAAAAAGAACTGATCTTGAACCCGATCTCTTAGATGCCTGGGGAAAGATTAAATGGGCAGACCATTTGGTATGGATTCATCCGGTTTGGTGGGGCGGGTTACCAGCTGTTTTGAAGGGTTTTATCGACAGGCTTTTCCTTCCTGGATTTGTATTTCAATACAAAGAGAATTCTGTTTGGTGGATCAAGCTATTAAAAGGAAAAACTGGCAGAATCATTACCACACTAGACCAGCCAGGTTGGTATTATAGATGGGTATATGGAAGACCCAGTATTAACCAACTCAAAAAATCTACATTAGAATTCTGTGGTGTTCAGCCGGTTGCCGTAACCACGATTGGCCCGATCAGGAGGTCAACCGAATCATTCCGCAATAAATGGATTAGCAGGATTGAAAACCTGGGGAAATTGAATAAATAGTTGTTTGATGTAACTTAATATCCATAGGCTGCCAATATATTTTTCTGCCATTTTACAAATGTTTGTGAAGCCAGATAGCGGGTAATGATGGGCTTATACTGATCCTGGTTATAAAAAAACTTCAGCAGATCATTTGCGGGATTGCTTAAACGGTTATTGGGACTCAACAATGCATCTACCAGGTTTGCTGTAAGTGACTCATTGAAATAAGCCAGGCGTTTTACCGCTGCAAAAGCATTTCCCCGGGTTCTGAATTCATAAGAACCACCGCAAAACTCTACCAAACGATTGCCATATTCTTTTTTACCGGTAGAATGATAGGCAGTTTCCAGCCAGCGAATCAAAACATTTTTACCCAGGTTTCCTTCAACACCTTTGGTAATGGCAAGATATTGGTCAGTTTTAGCTGGATTTAGTACCGATAGCTTTTGTAAAGCAGTCTCCACAATTTCATAAGAAGAATCTGTCAGCATTTTTTCTACAGCAGGTAAAAGATAAAGATTGGTTGTATCAAAATATTTTAAAGCAGCTTTTCTTATTTGTGGATCGATATCTTTTAGCGCACCCAACACCAACTCTCTGCTTTTCGCGTCTTTATCAGCAGCGAGTTGTGATACTACTTCAGCTTTAACCGCAAAAAAACTTTCGTTGCTATACGCTTTTTGCAGGAGTTCTCTTTTTGTTTCAAAAGGCAAGGCCCGCATGGCAGTGATCGCATCAAATCTGTCCAGCATATTGGCTGCATGTAAGGCCTGTGTTTGTAAAAAAGATTGGGGCTTGGGAAAATAAACTGATTTTAATACTTCATTGCCTTCATCAAATAAAATGTATTCGATTTTTTTACCGGCAGGAGCGGGAAGATGAATGATCTCGGTTTGTTCCTGTATCCAATATTGCTTTTTATCACTACTGCCATCTGAATAATATATATTGATCCAGAC
>CAIWKU010000393.1 GCA_903913355.1 uncultured Bacteroidota bacterium
AAACCCATTTTTTAAAAGTCAGCTATTTGATCTTAATAGCAATGCTTCGTCTAAAGGTGATATCAGCAAAGAGATCAATGCTTCAGAATACAATACCTATTCCTTGAGCTACTTGTTCCGTAAGTTGAATCAGGTCAAAGGTGGAGATAAAGGAAAAAGTGATAATTCCTTATTTGTGGGTGTAGGTGTATCCTTGTTCTCACATACTACCAGTGGTATACCTGGGGGATATATACAAAACTCTACTATTATTAATAGCAATACTTCACCATATATTACAATTGGTTACCTGATTAAGGGTTCAAAAAAGGACAATAAGGTATATTTCTATTCTCAACTTGCCTTTTCTACATTAAATACTACTGGAAAAGATTTTTCAAATATTACTGGAGGAAATGTTCAATATGATATAAAAAATACTTTTATTGAGTTTGAGTTATTACCTTCTTATGTATTTAACCCCTATGCTGATGTTAAGTTTTCAGCCGGTCTTGGAATGAATTTGATGTTTATGGCTTCTGGAAATAATGTACAAAGAATATATAATGCAGGAGGAGGATTAAATCTTGAGACTCAGGGGGTACCCCAACAAAAAAGCGTAGTGGGGTGTCCTGTCTTTGCCTTAAATCTATTTACGAAAAGGGTTACCTTTTTTGCTAATTATCAGATTTCTGGTAATCTTACTAACTACACAAATGAAAGTTGGAAATTTAGCAGAATAACCGGAGGAATATTTTATGGATTTAAGAAAGGAAGATGAGTAAAAGTGGTGTCTTAACCCCTTAAAAACTGGACAAAACATCGATATTGGTTAGTCTGTTTTGGGTATAGATTTCTCTGTTTTGGATCATTTTGTTTCCTGTTTTTTCGAAGTAAATATCCCTGTTTTTTTGGGGTGTTTTGTTTTTCAGTCTTCCATGAAGGCGTCAATCATTGTAAAAGTTTTTCCATCTGCTCATTACAAGCCCGGCATCATAGATTGATTCGAACTGGTATGGTTGTATCACGGCTCTGTCTAAAATGCTGTGATACGCTTCAATGAACGCATTTTCTTCTGGTGTAGCCACACCAAGGCAAAAGGCACGGTTGGATTTGCTTTTCAAAAAGCTCAGTAAAGGGAATAAAAAAAGGTTTTAACATACTTGTTAAAACCTTTTCTCTGTGGGAGCACACGGGTTCGAACCGCGGACCCTCTGCTTGTAAGGCAGATGCTCTAAACCAGCTGAGCTATGCTCCCTTATTTATTGGGAGTGCAAAAATAGGGTCTGAACCGTAACCTCCAAAAAAAACTTTATAATATCCTAAATTAATTGAGCTGTAGGGCGGGTAAACGATAATGCTGGCTATCATACACAAATAATTCTTCAATCTGGTAAGTCCAGTATTTGTATAAGGGTGATTTGGCGATATATCCATCCGCTTCCGCCTTGGTTTCTGTATTGAGGGTGATCCAGCAGGTTTGGGTTTCCATACTAACAGCATAACTGTCAATAAGGCCTTTATTGATCAAATAATTGATATATGTGCGGTGTGGTGGCACTAGTGACATAAAATCATCATCCATCGTAAACTTAATGATCGCCTGAAACTTTTTCATTCTCTCTGTTTTACAGGATGGATAATACAAGATTCGTGCAAGTTTTTTCTAAATGGCAATCTGGCAATCACTAAGGCAGATTACTGCAGTTATTACAGTAATTTAGTGTGATTACAATTTAGCAAATTATGTTGAAAACAATCTCTTTACTATTATTTTCCAATCTTTTTATGACGTTTGCCTGGTATGGACATTTGAAAGAGAAGGGCTTACCTCTCTGGAAAGCCATCCTGATCAGTTGGGGTATCGCATTTTTTGAATACCTTTTAATGGTTCCTGCCAATAGGGCGGGTTTTGCCAGCGGATACAACGGTTTTCAGCTGAAAATAACCCAGGAAGTAATTACATTGATCGTATTTTCCTTCTTTGCTGTCTGGTACCTGAAAGAACCTTTCCAGGCAAAATACCTGATTAGTTTTCTGTTTATTATCGGGGCGGTCTATTTTGCTTTTAAAAAATAGGAGGTTGTATCCAAACAGATCGCTGATTTTATTAATTATTCCCCAGGGTTAGGGCTTTTCTTTTGGGCTTTGTATAGATACTATCGGCACCTTTCAGGATATCTTCCTTGAACTTTTCTTTTTGCGCAGGGCTCAAACTATCATAACTGGCTTTCATGTTTTTTTTGGATAGTTTGGTCCTGTTTACTGAAAGAGAATCATACCTGTTTTTCAGTCTGGTCCTGATCATTTTTTTCTGGGCAGGAGAGAGACTGTCAAATTTGGCTTTCTTTTTTTGTAATTGCTTCAATTGTTCCGGACTCAGACTATCCAGTTTATTCATCACATCCTGCGAAATTGGACGCTTATTTTGCGCGAAAAGTGTATGGGTTGAAAACCCAAAGGAAAACAACATGACAAGGCAGAAAAACAGGCATTTCTTCATAGTTACAAATTAGGTTTTACTAAACTAATACAATCCATATTAATGACTCGTTAATCTTGCCAAATGTTGCCTGAAATGATCAGGGGTTGATGAGCTGGGCAATTCTTCCATTAGATCCCGCCAAAAAGACTGATGTTCCTTTTTTTGCTTTTTGACATACATGAAAGCTTTCCTTTCCAATCAACTGCCAGTTCATACCGCCATCTTTTGATATATCCATACCCGAGGTGCCACAGGTAAGCAAAGTATTCTCATCCAGGTAAATAACACAGGAGCGATACCCATGCGGTGGTGTATTGGGAATGGTGAAACTGATATGTTTTTTCGTATACTGAAACAATACAGCATTACTGCGGGAAATAGTATCTTTAGAAAAATCTCCTCCAACAATCATACCCTTTCGGTTAGCACTAGAATAGGCTATTGAATTGGCACCTGTGGAACTGCCTCCTTTTAGAACCGGGATGGGTTCCATGATACCATCTCCCAATTGATAA
>CAIWKU010000394.1 GCA_903913355.1 uncultured Bacteroidota bacterium
CGGATCAGATCCTATCTCTGTTGCGCAATACATTACCTCAGAAACCTGCACTTCCGGATGTTTTACAGGTGGCACTAATACCAAATGCTTTGCAGATCCGGAAATGGTGATTTTAAATCCGATAGAACAGACATTACAGAATATAACCTTCTTTTCGGCGCATAAGAATTTTGTGCCGGCTGGACAAACCAATGTTGTATTACATTTTGTGAATATTATCGTCAGTAAAACATTTAAAAGCAGTGTTAAGATTGATAATGCAGCACCGGCCGGAACTTTTGTAGATATTCCCAATAGCAATTATTCGTATTTACAGGAAGATTTAACCAATTCTTCTGCTACCAATCCGATTCACCAGGTTACAGCCGATACCAGCTTTTCTGCTATTGTTTATGGATATGGTGATGTAGAATCGTATGGGTATAATGGGGGCACCAATGTTAAAGACTTTACACCTACCGCTACTTTTCAAAATCCATATAACCGGATTGATTCGGCGGTTACTTGTGTAAATACGCCTTTACAATTCTCGGTTCCTTTAAGTTATATCCCATCTAGTATACAATGGGATTTCTCTGCTGCGCCGAATATTTCACCCAATACTAATATTATTAACACTTCTCCGATTGTAGATAGCACTCCAACAATAAACGGGCTAACCATTAATTATTATAGTACTAAGCAGACATACACATTTATCAAATCGAATGTGAGTTCAACAGTGAGAGATACCGTAAAATTATTTACTGCCACCACCACACCCGATGGATGTGGGAGTACTCAACAGTCTTATTTTATTCCGGTAAAAGTGAATGACCAACCCAAAGCAGCATTTACCTTGACCAATACGGGTTGTGTAACCGATTCGCTGCATTTGATTGATCAGAGTACTGTGGCTAGCGGGTCTATCTTTCAATGGATATGGAATTTTGGGGATGGGAGTACCGACACCTTGTCTACCAATTCTGTTCTTGGAAAAAAATATGCTGCCGCAGGAAATTATACCATCCGATTAAAAGTGATCTCTGATATTGGATGTATTTCACCCGATAGTGCTTTACCAGTTAAGATTACGAATAAACCGGTGGCCAAATTTACGTTACCGGCTATTGCCTGTGCAGGTAGTACGCTAAATTTTACAGATGCGTCTACTGCATCTGCAGGCACCATCACCAAATGGACCTGGAACCTGGATGATGGGAACGGTGTTTTTATGGATACTACCAATGTTTCTGTTAAGACCAGTTACCCGGTTTATGGAACCAAAAATCCCTGGTTACAGGTACAGATGGATAATGGTTGTAAAAACGATACTTTTTTTGTCAGTCCTCAATTACAAATCAATCCATTGCCTAACGTAGGTTTCATATTACCACAGATCTGTTTGAATGATGCGAATGCAATTTTTACGGATACAAGTAGTATTGCACAAGGCTCCAATACTTTTACCTATCTCTGGAATTTTAATGCGGGAACCCCGGCTGTTTCGCCCGGACCGAATATTACTACCAGTACTTTGAAAAATCCACAAGTAACCTATCATAAATCCGATAATTACCAGGTGGCATTAACCGTTACTTCTGCCCTGGGTTGTGTGGCTTCTTCTACGGTTTCTTTCACAGTAAACGGAACCACTCCTAAAGCGGGTTTCAATATCCTGAATACTCCTCCTTATTGCGGCACCATACCTATCCAATTAAAAAACAGTTCAACGGTAGATTTTGGTGGATTAACCAAACTGGAGATTTATTGGGACCTTATCAACAATGGAACGGCGAAATTTGTAGACCTTTCGCCCGGCTCTGGTAAAACCTACCAAAATGTTTATGCCGATCCGCAATTGGCTTCTCCACAATCGCATACCATTAAGCTGATTGCTTATTCTGGTAGTAATGCCTGCGTGGATTCTGTTTCAAAAAACATACAATTGTATCCACAGCCCCATGCTTTGTTCAGTAGTTCGGCAACGCAATTGTGTTTTGGCAATACGGTTAGTTTTACGGATAAAAGCAATGGTGTTTCCAGCGCAGCAGCTTCCTGGGTTTGGAACCTGGGAGGGGGAGATATAAAAACGGTTCAGAATCCTGTCAAACAATTCAATGATTCGGGACTGATTAATATTAGCATGTATTTCCATAATGCAGATGGTTGTATTAGTGATACGGCTTCCCAGCAATTGACAGTATATCCCAATCCCATTGTGGTACTTACCCATAACCTGAATGCATTAGCAGGTGGAAGCGTTAAACTGATCCCGGTTTTTATTTATGGTAGTTCATTACAATATCTCTGGACACCGGCAACTTATCTTTCCAGTGATACGGCAGCATCACCTGTTTCCATTCCGCAGGATGATATTACTTACCAGCTTTTATTAACAGGTGTAGGAGGATGCACCGCTACAGATACCAGCTTTATCAAAGTATTGAAAGGTCCCGAAGTACCCAATGCATTTTCGCCCAATGGAGATGGTATTAATGATGTGTGGAAAATAAAATATCTTGATAATTATCCTGGTGCAACGGTACAGGTATTTAATCGGTTTGGACAAATTGTATTTTCATCGGTAGGGTATAATAAAGAATGGGATGGCACTTACCAGGGGAATCCTTTACCGATTGGTACGTATTATTATATTATCAATCCAAAAAATGGGCGACCAACGATTAGTGGATCTGTAACGATTATTAAATAATGATGCGGAGAAAAAGCCAGATATTATTTTTAATGGGAATACTCTTTGCTGTATCTCTTTCAGCACAGCAGCGGCCTTATTATACCCAATATATTCTGAATAATTATATCATCAATCCCGCTGTAGCAGGTATTGAAAATTATTGGGATGTAAAAGCCAGTCACCGCATGCAATGGGTGGGTTTGCAGGATGCGCCGGTTACTACTTATTTAACCATTCAAGGGCCATTACATAAAAATGATTACGAAAGAGAAACGGCCACGAGTTTTCATGCCGATGGTCAGAACCCAAGGGGAGAAGCTTATTGGCGTGATTATACAGCACCCGAATCGCACCAGGGTGTGGGGTTTACTATCCTGAATGACAGAACGGGTCCTTTAAACCGTTTTGCTGCTTATGGTACTTATGCCTATCATATGGCGCTATCACCCAGGACTACTTTATCGGGTGGCATCTCTGCCGGTTTTACAAATATGAGTCTGGATGCCAGTAAACTTAATTTTGGAGCCGTAAGTGTTGACCCCGCTGTAGCAGGTAGCGGACTGATCAATAAAATCAAACCAGATATCAGTGCCGGGTTATGGTTGTATTCAAGAGATTATTTTCTTGGGCTTGCCGCACAGCAGATCATTCCTGAACAATTGAATTTTTCAAATAATGTAGTGGGTTTGCAACAAGGTAAATTATTGCCCCATATGTTCCTGAGTGCCGGGTATCGAATGCAGTTGTCTGATGATATCAGTTTTCTGCCTTCGCTTTTATTAAGGTATATCAGTCCATTACCTGCGGGGTTTGATGTAAATGCCAAGTTTCAATACCAGGATCTGATCTGGGCAGGGGCTTCTTATCGCTACCAGGATGGGTATGCCGCTATTATTGGCTTAAACATCAATAACAATATCAATATTGGGTATTCCTACGATTTTCAAACTTCTGCCTTGAATACAGTGAGCAGGGGCACGCATGAAATCCTGATCGGCTTTTTGCTGGGTAATAAATTCGGAGACTGGTGTCCGAGGAATCTTTGGTGATGCATTGAAGCCGGCAGTTTATTGCTGATCAATCCCGTTATCTTCTTTTTCATTTTTTGTAAGATCCGCCATAGGCCCTAATTTGGAACTAAGCAGGGTCAGTTGCTTTAGCACGGCCAGTTTTATCTGGATGATTCGCTTATTCTCTGTTTCAGTTAACTCAATGCCGGGCGTCATTACCAATATATCCGAATCTGATAAGGAAACATGTATTCTTGTATCTGATTCTCCATTATGGGTAAGTTTACGAATCCATTGTTTCGCTTTTAATTCCCTGATCAGTAAATCTTTTTCTTTGGGGGTTAGCTGGATCTTTTTTAGTTGATTCAGGATCATTGATTTTCCCTGCTCGTTCAGATGACCATATCGAAGCATGTCTGCTATAAATTTTTCCAGGTCCATTTTCCTGAGCAAATCATAGGTGTTGTTTACCGTTAATGAAATATCCTGCTCATCGCCTGAAGCATTTTCTATCATTTGTGGGAAGACTTTCTCCTGTAAAACGGGAACCTTTGGCAGAACAATGGATTTTATTTGTGGTAAGTAAGCTATATTCTGCACAGAGATTACTTTAGCCGGGATGATTTCTGGATGAGTAGATTTATTGATGGCCTGGTATTTCAAAATAAAACTTCGCTTAGTGAAGCCTGATTTATCCATCATTTTTGCGGTAACGATTTGTCTGCCTGGTTTTCCTGTATTTGATAAATTGATTTGCAGTGGTATAGCTGGTTTTGGCAGAACCGGTAATAAAAAGGTAGGGTTTGCAAACAAATGAGTAGTCATGATCATTCCTGGATCAGGAAATGATTGCGCAGGTATATATTGGGTATGGGCGGGTGTACCTTGTGTTATTGTTGCCTTGGTTTCCGGGTAGTTGTTTACTGAA
>CAIWKU010000395.1 GCA_903913355.1 uncultured Bacteroidota bacterium
CAAACGCAAACCTTAAATACTTAATCTGAAAATCAATGCTTACATACTTGGTTTAATTTCAATGTTTACACTTAGATACTTTTTTGTAATATTTTAAAATAGGTTTAGAATAGTTGATTATATAGTTAAGTGAGTTGTAAATGGATAGGGGTTAGTTTATAATAGATTCTTCTATCTTCAACACTTTGGGAAAGAGGATTGAATTTTCAAGATAATTATGTTGCATTACATCATAATCGAGTTCTTTCAACTTATAAAGCGCTACTTTATGACTGATACAAGCTCGATCCGGAGCAGTATACTCATTTAGTATTCCCCGTATTTCAAGCACGATGGATGCCAGACTTTGTTCATGCCGAGCCATAATATTCATGGGCTTTTGTAAAGAATTTACCAGCATTTTTCCAAAAGGGTCCTTGGTTTGGTAAGCTGTGTATAAATGATGGATATAGCTGAATACAACTAGTTCTTCATATTCCATATGCGGAATAATCTCTTCCTGTAAAGTTCTAAGAAGCGTATGCACCTGTCGCATTTGTGGGTATTTCTTTTCATGATCCTCCATAAAATCTGCTACTAAACCTAATATAACTGGAAGTTCTTTTTTCAGGTAACTATGGTGTACATTAACAATATAATGGGTGAGGAAATCAATATCCCAATTTTCAAAATCAAGTTTAGCAGGGAGTTGACTGATTTGAATGGCTCTTTCTAATTCTTTTTTTACTTCCCCCAAATCTAAACCCTTCATCATGCAGGCGGTTGATAGCGGGAATTTGCCACCACAACAATATTCGATATCATATTTCTGAAATACTTCTGAAGTTCTGTAATCAAAAAGCACTATTTCTGAAACGGTGGCTTCGGGTTTTATTTCAAATGATCGTAAAAACATTGCTTTACCTGCTGGCTTTTGCGGGAAAATCCGGGCCTTTTTCTGTGCAAAGGTTTCTACATAATAGCGCCATTTATATGACCAAAATCATATTTTTTACTGAATATCCTCATAATTAGGGCTATGCTTGAAAATTAGTTTTACAAATCATATTTTATATCTATGCCTGCTCAACCCAAAGTTGTTGAAAAAATACTTTGTGCCCACTGTGGCGACCCCTGTATTACGGCCGGTATCAGGCTGGAGGAAAAAAATTTCTGCTGCGATGGCTGTAAAATGGTTTATCAGCTGATAAATGAATACTCTTTATGCGAATATTATAATCTGAACGATGCCCCTGGTATTACACAAAGAGTTGCACTCCGGAAAGACAAATTTGCTTTTTTGGATGATCCGGCTATCGCATCAAAACTGATTAGTTTCAGAGACGGGGAGCAGGTGCATGTTACACTTTACCTCCCTCAAATGCATTGCAGTTCCTGTTTATATCTATTGGAAAACAGTCATAGGCTGGATGAAGGTATCCGTAATGCAAAAGTGAATTTTACCAGAAAAGAGGTAACAATCGTTTTTATGGAAAAGGAAACCACACTTCGTAAAGTAGTGGAAATGCTTACCAGAATCGGCTATGAACCCTATATCAGCCTGAATGATCTTTCTGGACACCGGCCTGCTATCAATAAAAAAATGATTGCTCAAATGGGTTTGGCGGGTTTTTGTTTTGGAAATATTATGCTGTTCAGTTTCCCAGAATATCTGGGTATAGATGCTAGTGAAGCAGGATTACGAAGCGTTTTCCGATGGGCGAGCTTTACACTGGCTTTACCGGTTTTCTTTTACTCTGCCCTGCCCTTTTATGAATCATCCTGGAAAAGTCTTAAACATCGTTTCCTGAATATTGATACGCCGATAGCTTTGGCCATTATCATCACTTTTATCAGAAGTGTATGGGAAGTTTTTTCCGGAACTGGGGCAGGTTTTTTTGACTCAATGAGCGGGATTGTATTTTTTATGCTTGCCGGACGTGTTTTACAGGATAAAACCTATCAGATGCTTTCATTCGAGAGGGACTATACTTCTTATTTTCCGGTGGCAGTATCTGTATTAAAAGATGAGCAGCAAATACCTACTGTTTTACCCGCCATTAAACCGGGTGATACGCTGCTAATACATAACGAAGAACTGGTTCCGGCCGATGGTATTCTTACCAAAGGGAAAGCATTTATCGATTATAGTTTTGTTACCGGTGAATCTATGCCGGTGATGAAAGAAATGGGAGAATTGGTATATGCAGGTGGAAAGCAGACCGGCGGAAATATTGAGATCCTGGTAATGAAAGAAGTTGCGCAAAGCTATCTCACTTCACTATGGAGCAGGGAGGAGGATAATAAGGATAAAAAAGAACATGTATCCTTTGTTCATATTCTTAGCCGCTATTTTACCTATATCGTTTTTTTAATTGCGGGCCTCACTGCGCTATACTGGAAAATACATGACCCAGTAAGAATCTGGCAGGCAGTTACAGCTATATTCATCATCGCTTGTCCATGCGCCCTTCTTTTGTCCAATTCCTTCACAAATGGAAATATGCTGAGGATACTGGGACGAAACCATTTTTACCTCAGAAATGCTCAAACAATAGAAGATATTGCCAAGGTTACGCATATTGTTTTTGATAAAACCGGGACCCTTACCTCTCCTTTAGAACAGGAAATTGTGTATGAAGGCAAGCCTCTTTCCTTAGTGCAAAAACAAAAAATTGCCGCAATAGCAGCCTGTTCCACCCATCCATTAAGTCGTGCATTAGCTAAACAATTGCCTTTTGCCGGGGGGATGGAAGTGCTGGCATTCAAAGAAGTACCCGGAGAAGGAATTGAAGGAATTGCCGGAGGTGACTTTATTAAGTTGGGCTCCAGTCAATTCATAACAGGTGATAAAGAACTCAGACTGGAAACGGCCGTATTTATCAGTTTTGAAAATAACCTTTATGGCTCTTTCCAGTTCAGCAATCATTACCGAAATGATATCCCAACCCTGATAAAGGATTTACAAAAGAACTACCGGGTGTCTGTTTTAACCGGTGATAACGAATCGGAAGAAAAAAACCTTCGTGAAATACTGGGTAAAGATTCCGTTATCCTGTTTCATCAAAAACCGGAAAATAAACTGGCCTATATTCTTCAATTACAGAAAATGGGAGAGAATGTAATGATGATTGGAGATGGACTCAATGATGCCGGGGCCTTGAAACAAAGTGATACGGGAATTGCCGTAACCGAAGGAAATAACAATTTTACCCCCGCCAGCGATGCAATCCTTGATGCAGCAGCCTTCTCAAAATTCACACGATTTATCAGGTTATGTCGCGATAACCGAAAGATTGTAATGGCTAGTTTTCTAATGTCGATTATATATAATATAATAGGTTTATACTTTGCTGTTCAGGGTAATTTATCGCCTTTAATAGCCGCTATTTTAATGCCAAGTAGCTCAGTTTGTATCCTATTGGTCACGTTTGGCAGTAGTAATCAATTAGCTAAACGAATGAAAATCTGATAGTTAACAAGTGAAATATATTTTTTATTGACGAAGATCAGTTGCCCGGATGATATTCGTTATCTCCCATGGCTTCGTCCAACAATATTTTTACATCTAATAGGACTCTATGAGTGTAATCATTATTCTGATCATTGCCAGTATTACCATTGCCTCTCTTTTCCTTGCGGCCTTTTTGTGGGGTGTAAAATCGGGGCAATTTGAAGACGATTACTCACCGGCTTCCAGGATATTATTTGATGATAAACCGGCTCCTGAAAAAGAAATAAAATAAATACCAATAAATAAATCCCTTTATGCAAATGGAAAAATTTTATTATGATAACCGGATCGTTAGGGCTTTCGGCTATGCAACTGTCATTTTTGGTGTAGTAGGCATGCTTGCAGGGTTATATGTGGCTGTGCAAATTTATCTGCCACAGATCAGCATGAACTTTGCGCCAACCACTTTTGGCCGGGTGCGTCCCTTACACACAAACGCCATCATTTTTGCGTTTGTTGGTAATGCCACTTTTGCCGGGGTATATTATTCTTTGCAAAGACTTTGCAAAGCCAGAATGTTTAGCGATAAACTTAGCTGGGCCCATTTCTGGGGATGGCAGGCAATTATTGCCGCTGCAGCCCTTAGTCTGTTAATGGGAAAAACAACCGGTAAAGAATATGCCGAGTTGGAATGGCCCATTGATATATCTATCACATTGGTATGGGTAATTTTTGGTATCAACATGTTTGGTACCATCATAAAAAGAAGAGAGAAACATTTATATGTTGCTATTTGGTTTTATATAGCTACCTGGGTTACCGTGGCTATGCTCCATATTGTAAACTCAATGGAAGTGCCTGTATCTTTCATGAAAAGTTATAGCTGGTATGCTGGTGTACAGGATGCTTTGGTACAATGGTGGTACGGACATAACGCGGTGGCTTTTTTCCTTACTACACCTGTATTAGGTCTGATGTATTATTTCCTGCCAAAAGCAGCTAACAGACCCGTATATTCTTATCGTCTTTCCATTATTCACTTCTGGGCTTTGATTTTCCTGTATATCTGGGCAGGTCCTCACCACTTATTATATACTGCTTTACCTGATTGGGCACAATCACTGGGTGTGGTTTTTTCCGTTATGCTCATTGCACCTAGTTGGGGCGGTATGCTGAACGGTTTGTTTACATTAAGAGGGGCATGGGATAAAGTAAAAGAAGATCCCGTTTTGAAATTTATGGTCGTTGCGATTACCTGTTATGGTATGGCCACTTTTGAAGGGCCTATGTTGAGCCTGAAAACAATTAATGCAATTGCTCACTATACTGATTGGATCATCGCACACGTACATATTGGTGGTCTTGGTTGGAACGGATTCATGGCATTCGCTATATTATATTATATG
>CAIWKU010000396.1 GCA_903913355.1 uncultured Bacteroidota bacterium
GTTTTTTATCGACCGGTAGTTTTGCCCAGACTGAGAAAAAAATGGAATTGAAAGAGCACAAATGCACTGCGGCCTGTACCAAGAAAAAGCATGTGTATGCGCATGGTGAAAAAGGGCATGTATGCACAGATGCCTGTAAAAAAATGATGGATAAGAAAGGTAGTAAAATGTAATGGTTACCTCTATAAAAAAGACTCCTGTGAAAACAGGAGTCTTTTTTATTAATACTGGCTAATATCTACAATACTTATTTACCCAATTTGATCTTCAGGTTCTGATCCAAAGCATCCAGAAACTCTTCCGTATACAGGTATTGTTCACCATGGGTTACTTTATTTCCATGAATACAAACCGCAAGATCTTTTGTCATTTTACCACTTTCCACAGTCTCAACACAAACTGCTTCCAGGGCATGACAAAAATCGATCAATTCCTGGTTATCATCTAATTTACCACGAAACTCTAATCCCCTTGTCCAGGCAAAAATAGAGGCAATCGGGTTCGTAGAAGTAGGTTTACCTTGCTGGTGTTCGCGATAGTGACGGGTTACGGTACCATGTGCCGCTTCGGCTTCCATTACTTTTCCGTCTGGTGTAATCAATGTAGAAGTCATCAAACCTAATGAACCAAAACCCTGTGCCACTGTATCACTCTGCACATCTCCATCATAATTTTTACAGGCCCATACAAAATTACCGTTCCATTTTAAAGCACTGGCCACCATATCATCAATCAGGCGGTGCTCATAAGTAATGCCTGCATTGGTATAGGCAACCTTAAATTCATTTTGATAAATCTCTTCAAAAATATCTTTGAAACGACCATCGTATTTTTTAAGAATGGTATTCTTGGTTGACAGATACAGGGGCCATTTTTTTGCCAAAGCTGTATTAAAACAACTCCTGGCAAACCCTTTGATACTTTCATCTGTATTGTACATGGCCAGCGCTACGCCATCTCCTTTGTAATTATATACTTCATATTCCTGAACAGTTCCATCTTCGCCTTCAAATTTAATGGTCAGCTTACCTTTTCCTTTGGTTACAAAATCTGTTGCGCGGTATTGATCACCAAATGCGTGACGTCCTATGCAAATTGGAGCAGTCCAGTTAGGAACCAAACGTGGCACATTTGAACAAACAATCGGCTCACGAAAAACAGTGCCATCCAAAATATTACGGATGGTTCCGTTTGGGCTCTTCCACATTTGTTTTAAGTTAAACTCTTTTACACGTTGTTCATCGGGTGTAATGGTTGCGCATTTGATACCAACACCATATTGTTTGATTGCATTAGCCGCGTCAATGGTTACCTGGTCATCGGTCTGGTCACGGTATTCCATGCCCAGATCATAATACTTAATATCCACTTCCAGATAAGGAAGAATCAGTTTGTCTTTAATGAATTTCCAGATAATCCGGGTCATTTCATCTCCATCAAGCTCCACAACGGGGTTAGCTACCTTGATTTTTTGTGCCATTTTAGTTCCTTTTAGGTTATATATAAAACGGCCACAAATGTAGTACTTTATCAGTTTTAGATGGCAAGAACCAATAGGTCGATTTTACGTATATTATGATATGTACGCTTTTTTTAGAATCGGACTCATTATTTCCCTATTTGTCACCGCTATTGCCACACAACAGGCATTGGCTCAGTCTGGGCATAAATTACCCGATTCAGTCTCTATACATCCACCCAGCTATCTTGCGCTTGGAGATTCTTATACTATTGGTGAATCCGTTGACCCTGCTAAAAGATTTCCCAATCAAACGGTACAAATACTTGCCTCAAAAGGCTTATTTATTGGCAATCCAATCTATCTGGCGAAAACAGGATGGACCAGTTTGGATTTACTGGATGCGCTGAAAAGAAAAGCCCTAGATGGCAAGTATGATATCATCAGCCTTTTAATAGGTGTTAACGATCAGTATCAGGATTTGGATACAGCTGGTTACAGAGAACGGTTTTCAATTTTATTGGGAGAAGCCATCCAACTGGCAGGTTCAGAACCGAAACATGTATTTGTTTTATCCATTCCTGATTATAGTGTAACCCCGTTTGGGAAAAATTCTCCCATCATCCATAAAGAGATTGTTGAATTTAACAGAATCAATCAAGCGGTAAGTAAGGATTATCAGGTAAATTATATCAACATAACGCCTATTAGTCAGAGCGCATTTTCTGTAACGCAGTATACAGCAATAGATGGGTTACACCCATCTGGAGAACAATATCGAGAATGGGCAAAACTATTAACTTCCGGCATTGAAAAAAATCTGTTTCAGTTATAATAAAAAGACTTGAGGAAAGAATCCTTATTACACATTAACAATCAATACTGGAATAGACAAAGCATGTCTTACATCTTCAATGGTTTCCCCAAAAATATAATCCTTTAATCCTGCGTGCCGATGTGCGCCCATTACCAACATATCGGCTTCAGAATCTTTAACCAGCCGAATAATCTCAGTTACCCTGTTTCGATACCCGATAGCCAACTCAACCTGAAAACCCATATCGCCTAACTGCCGGGCATAATCTTCCAGTCTTTGCCTGTCTTTCCTGGTTTCATCATCGTCACTCGCTTCACCTAAATAGCGTGCAGAAACACTTTCCACCACATGCAATAAAATATAAGTAACCGATGCATCTCCCTGGGCCACAGCATGTGCAATTAATTTTTCGTCCGAAGCACTAAAGTCCAACGCTACCGCCAGTCTTCGGGTTTTGTTTACCGTCAGGTTTTGTAGCTGAATGGTTTTTCCATGCATGCTCTCCCGCTCCTTCTGTTTACGCTTTTTAATCAACGGTAAAACCGTCATAGCAATAAACAAGCAGATAAAGGCTATAATGGCTATAACCAATACTCCTTTCCAATACCAGGCTGCGTCGGAATGAAACAATTGTAAGGTTTCTTCACCCACCAGTTTCACGTTTAGGAAAATCAGTATAATGGCCACCAGCCAGGCAAGTATTTTGGTATAATTTTTTATCGCAAATTCCCCCATCGTTTTCTTATCGCTCACAAAATGAATCAGGGGTATCACCGCAAAACCCAGTTGCAGACTTAACAATACCTGGCTCAATACCAATAAATCATCTACTTTATTATCTCCATAAATCAGGATCACCAACACTGCCGGTATTATGGCAATCAGCCGGGTTAGTAATCTTCTAAGCCAGGGATTGATCCGAAGTTGCAGGTAACCTTCCATTACAATCTGACCGGCAAGGGTTCCGGTTAAGGTTGAGCTTTGTCCGGCTGCAATCAAAGCAATCGCAAATAATACAGGTGCCAGTTTACTGCCTAATAAAGGTTGCAGCAATTTATGTGCATCCTGTATTTGCGCAACCTGGGTATGACCGGAAGTAAAAAACACGCTGGCTGCCAATACCAATATAGCAGCGTTCACAAAGAAGGCAGCGTTCAATGCAATGGTGCTATCTATCAGGTTGAATTTAATGGCCCTGCGTATTCCCGCAGCATCATTACTAATCTTTCGGGTTTGTACCAATGCAGAATGCAGGTACAAATTATGGGGCATCACCGTTGCGCCGATAATACCCACTGCTATATATAGTGATTCATTATTTAGGGCATGCGGAATAAATCCTTTAACCACCTCTCCCATGTCCGGCTTTGCAATCAATATTTCCACCAGAAAAGAACATCCGATGATGGCCACGAGGGAAATGATAAATGCTTCCATTTTACGGATGCCATATCGTTGTAAAATCAGGAAAACAAATGTGTCTAATACCGTTATCAGCGTTCCCCATATCAGGGGCAGACCGGTTAACAAGTAAATACCAATCGCCATACCCAATACTTCGGCCAGGTCGCAGGCGGCAATGGCCAGTTCGGCCAGTATGTATAAACAAAAATTAACAAGAGGCGGATACATTTCCCGGTTAGCCTGTGCGAGATCTCGTCGGGTAACTATTCCCAAACGCGTACTTAAACTTTGTAATAATAAAGCGATCAGATTGCTCATTAGCAACACCCAGATCAGCTGGTAGCCGAATTTGGCACCTCCCTGCAAATCAGTGGCCCAGTTACCCGGGTCCATATAACCAACACTTACCAGGTAAGCGGGACCTATATAAGCCAGTATTCTCTTCCAACCTTTACGGGGAGAAGTAGTGTCTACAGATTCATGCACTTCACTCAGGGAATGATCACCCTGAAACCGCTTAATCATTGGATATTGTTTTTACAAATAAGGATTGCGCCAATTGCTGACTAATGGTGATAGCAGGCAGGCTTTTCATTTTAATTTCGATAGAATGGTCGAAGGAAAATTTACGCTTCACTTCGAGTTTTGTGCCAATTCCCAGTTGTTTGTGTTTTAATATTTCAAGTAGTTCAGTCGATTGACTTCCCACACTGCAAACTTCCGCAGGGATATCAAGAGCCAGATCGATCAGGTTGATCTGTTGCTGTACTGCCATCCTACCCTGGCTATCGGGAATGGGATCGCCATGCGGATCAAATTTGGGATACCCCAGAAAAAGATCCAATTGTTCAACCAGTTTTTTGCTTGAAATATGTTCCAGTTCTTCGGCCACTTCATGTACTTCATCCCATCCGAATTCTAAAGTATTCACCAGAAAATATTCCCAAAGCCTGTGCTTTCTTACAATGGCTAAAGCCAGTTTTTCACCCTCATTACTCAATCTTACCCCCTTATACCGTTCATAGCGCAATAATTTTTTGATAGTAAGTTTTTTGAGCATATCAGTAATGGAAGCGGGTTTTGTGCTTAATTCAGCGGCTAAATCATTGGTAGAAACATTGCCCGTTCCCTGCTGCAGATGATAAATCGCTTTTATATAATTTTCCTCGGTGGTTGTAAAATGCATGTTATCTAAACTTATTTTTAGACAAATCTAAATTTAAATATCCATTAATTCAAGTCAACATTTAAGGAGTTTCGCCGAAAGGCTTATTTTTATATAAATAAAGCCCTATGAAAAGATGGTGGCCGCTGCTATTACTGATAGTAATATTGGGCTGTAAGGAGTCAAAAAAGGATTTATCCGGGGAAACCCCGGTTAAGATTTCCGATTTTATGGCCGCTTTTCCAAAAATTACCCTTCCTTTTACTGCTTATGATACCAATATTGCCAAAATAGCAGATACCATTACTATCGGATATAAGGCTTTCATTCAGTTTTTCCCGGACAGTTCATTACAAACTATTGTAGGCAAGACCCGCAAAATATCCATCCACCCGGTTGGAAAAATTGAGAAGGAAAAGGAAAACTACCTGCTGATTAGCTTTACCAACTCCAAAAAGGCCAGCTATCTCGCAGTATTCGTAACTGATAAGAAAAACAAATTCCTGGCAGCCAAAGCACTGATTGGTTCTGATAATACAGATGAGTATTCCCATTCCCTTTCCATTAACCGGGAGCCTACATTTTTAATAAGTAGGGAAAAGACGAATAAGGACAATCAACTGTCCTTCTCCCGGACAGGCTGGGTTTATAGCAGCGAGGGTATATTCATGGTGGTGATTAATGATACCAATGAAGACAGTCGGAAAGACAATATCATAAACCCGCTGGATAGTTTACCCAGAAAAAACAAATACAGTGCTGATTACGCGCAGGATAAAAAGAATTTTATCTCATTACGAGATGGGAAAACTCCCAATAGCTATCGCTTTTTTATTCATTTTGAAAAAGAAGAAACCAATTGCTCAGGCGAGTTGAAAGGTGAAATGAAGATGAAGAATGCAACTACGGCCCAGTTCACACAAAATGGGGACCCCTGCATTATTGACTTTCATTTCGAAGATCGGGAAATCACCATTAAAGAACAGGGAAGTTGCGGAAATCATAGGGGAATCAAATGTTTTTTTGATGATACCTATCCCCGTAAAAAAGACCCCAAACCCCTAAAAAGAAAATAAAAGCCGCATTTCCTCATATTTCACTTTACTTGAACCTAATTTTAGCACATTTACCATCCCGGTTACCCAACCATTTATCTTTAGCCAAATGTATTGTTTATCCCAAATAGGTCGATTGCCTTATGGAGCCTGATGATCCCTTGATTGTGTATTATTCTACCCTGAAAACCCGTTTTCCCACATCTAATGTGTATAAATTACATTTTATTGAAATAGGCCTATCTTGCAGCGCCAATTGTTAACCAAAAGAGCAACTATGAATTTTCGAAACTACCATGTGCCTTACCAGATCAATGAACAGTATGAGAAGAAAGCAGCCTATTTTTCAATGGAATTTGCCATACATCAACCTTTAAAAATATATAGTGGAGGATTGGGATTTTTAGCAGGCTCACATTTACGGAGTGCGTATGAGTTAAGACAGAATATGATCGGCATTGGTATTTTATGGAAATATGGATATTACGATCAGACACGCAACCAGGATCAGACGCTGGAAGTTACTTTCATGGAAAAAATTTATAGTTTCCTGGAAGACACTGATATTAAATTCCAAATCCTTATACATGATTCTCCGGTATGGGTAAAAGCTTACTACCTTAATCCCGAAACTTTTAACAGTGCTCCCTTATTTTTATTAAGCACCGATCTTCCGGAAAATGATTATGTTTCACAAACCATCACCCATCGTTTATACGATGCCAATGTTGCTACCAAAGTGGCGCAATTCATTTTGTTAGGTGTTGGCGGAGCAAAACTAATTGATGAATTGGGATTCAACCCGGATGTATACCACCTCAATGAAGCACATGGTATTTCTTCTGCATTTTACTTGCTTAATAAATTTAAAAGTGCTGAGAAAGTAAAAGAGCACCTGGTATTTACTACCCATACACCCGAAGAAGCAGGGAATGAAAAACATGATATCTATCTATGTAATAAGATGGGGTATTTCTGTGGATTAAGTATAGATGAAGTAAGAAAACTTACCGGTATCAAAGATGATCAATTCAACCATTCGCTGGCGGCATTGCGTTTTGCAAGAAAAGCAAATGGCGTATCTGCATTGCATGGAGTAGTGAGCAGAGAAATGTGGAAGAATTATGAAGGTATTTGTCCGATTACTTCCATTACCAACGCCCAGAACTGGCGCTATTGGGCCGATAAACAGATGTATAAAGCCATGGAAGAGGGCAATGACTATGTTTTTGATGATCGCAAAAAACATTTGAAGAAAAGAGCTTTTGAAATTGTGGCCGACCAGACTGGCAAAAAATTCGATCCCAATGTTTTAACCATTGTATGGGCAAGACGTTTTGCGGGTTATAAACGTGCAGACCTGCTTACCTATGATATGGATCGTTTTGAAAAGCTACTGTCAAGCACAGAATACCCGGTACAGATTATTTGGGCGGGTAAGCCTTACCCGGCAGATTACCCGGCTATTTCTCAGTTCAATAACCTGGTGCACCTGAGTAAAAAATATAAGAATGTTGCTGTGTTAATTGGCTATGAGCTTTCTTTAAGTAAACGTATCAAACAGGCAGCCGATGTTTGGTTGAACAACCCAAGAGTACCCAGAGAAGCTTCAGGAACCAGTGGTATGACTGCAGCTATGAATGGTGCTGTTAATTTTTCAACGGATGATGGATGGATACCAGAGTTCATTAACCAGGGAAATAATGGGTTTGTAGTTCCACAAGCTGATTATCATAATATGACTGTTCACGAACAGGATGAATATGATCTGAATAAAGTGTATGAAATACTCGAAGAGCAGATCCTGCCTATTTATTATAAGAATTTTGATACCTGGAGGCAGATTCAGAAGAATGGTATGAGAGATGTTCGCTTCCAATTTGATAGTAACCGGATGGCGAATGAATATTATGAGATTATGTATAAGTAGATTGATTTTTTTAATAGAAGGGTTTCATTCGTGAGACCCTTTTTTTTGCCACAGATTGCACAGATGACACAGATTTAAGCCCATTTGGTGCGGGAATTGATAACTATTCTGGGCTACATTTGTTATAGAAATAAATAGATGATCATGGGTAATAAGATAGCAGTAGCAATCACCGGTGCCAGTGGATCTGTGTATGCGAAATTGTTGCTGGATAAACTGATTTTGCTAAAAGACCAATATGAGGAAGTTGGGGTGGTGATGAGTAAGAATGCTAAGGATATTTGGGAGGCAGAGTTGGGGAATGATTCGTACGACCGTTATCCGTTTCGTTATTTTGATAAATTTGATTTTACTGCCCCATTTGCTTCCGGTTCTGCACGTTATAATATCATGATGGTGGTGCCTTGTAGTATGGGAACATTGGGCAGAATTGCCTCCGGAATCAGCGATGACCTGGTAACCCGCGCGGCAGATGTAATTCTCAAAGAAAGACGGAAGCTGATTTTGATGGTGAGAGATACTCCTTATAATCTGATCCATATCAGGAATATGGAAACGGTTACTTTGGCAGGCGGTATTATTTGTCCGGCTTCTCCCTCATTTTATAGTAAACCCAGTACCATAGAAGAATTGGCTGCAACCGTTGTTGACAGGGCATTGGATCTTGCGGGTTTGGATATTGCCAGTTTTCGCTGGGGTAATTAATATTGGTTTATTGTAAGCAAAAAAAATCCCCGCAAAAGCAGGGATTTTCTATGCTACTGTACTTACTTTATACGTTGGCTCCGGCACCTTCTTCTACTCTTTTCTGAAAAGAGAATTTCAATTTTCCGGATTCTTTGTCAAGATCAGCAATCAACAGATCACCTTCTTTGATAGTGAGATTCAGTATCTCTTCTGCCAAAGGATCTTCCAGGTATTTTTGTATCGCCCTGTGCAGAGGTCTTGCACCAAATTGTGCATCATATCCTTTTTCTGCAATAAAATCTTTGGCTTCTGGTGTTAATTCCAAACCAAATCCAAGATTCTGGAGTCGCTTTGAAACACCTTTCATCAAGATATCAATGATATTAAAGATATTCTCTTTACTCAGCGCATTAAATACTACCACATCGTCTATCCGGTTCAGGAACTCAGGAGAGAAAGTACGTTTCAGCGCTTTTTCAATGACGGCTTTACTATTCTCTTCTGCATTCTGCATACGGGTGGCCGTAGCAAAACCTACCCCATCACCAAACTCTTTCAATTGCCTTACGCCAATATTGGAAGTCATGATGATCATCGTATTCTTAAAATCGACTTTTCTTCCCAAACCATCTGTTAACTGGCCATCATCCAATACCTGCAATAAAATATTATAAATATCCGGATGCGCTTTTTCGATCTCATCCAACAAAATCACACAATAAGGTTTGCGACGAACTTTTTCTGTAAGTTGTCCGCCTTCCTCATATCCCACATATCCGGGAGGTGCACCAATCAAACGACTTACGGTAAATTTCTCCATGTATTCACTCATATCGATACGAATCAGTGAATCTTCCGAATCAAACATATACCTCGCAAGCGAGCGAGCTAGTTCTGTTTTACCTACACCAGTTGGTCCCAGGAAAATAAACGTTCCAATTGGTTTTTTAGGATCCTTCAGCCCAACTCGGTTTCGCTGGATAGCTTTCACTACTTTCTGAATGGCTTCGTCCTGTCCTACTACCATATCCTTCATATCCTCACTCATCCTGCGCAGTTTTTCTGTTTCCGCCTGCACCATTCGTTTCACAGGAATACCTGTCATCATACTTACCACTTCTGCAATATGCTCTTCAGAAATCGGATATCTTTTATGCTTACTATCTTCTTCCCACTGTGTTTTTGCTTTTTCCAGTTCTTCCCCTAATCGTTTCTCAGTATCACGCAAAGAAGCGGCTTCTTCAAAACGTTGGCTTTTCACCACTTTATTTTTTTCGTTCTTCACATCTTCAATCTTCTTCTCCAGCTCAACAATATCAGAAGGAACATTGATATTTTTCAAATGCACTCGAGCCCCTACTTCATCCAAAACATCAATCGCTTTATCGGGTAATAAACGATCGGTCATATACCTGTCACTCAGCTTAACACAGGCATCAATCGCATCATCCCCATAGGTTACATTGTGAAAGTCTTCATATTTCGATTTGATATTATCCAATATCATGATCGTTTCTTCTACACTAGGCGGCTCAATCAATACTTTCTGAAAACGACGATCCAATGCACCGTCTTTTTCGATATACATTCTATACTCATCCAATGTTGAAGCTCCGATACATTGGAGTTCTCCTCTTGCCAATGCTGGTTTGAATATATTGGAAGCATCCAGCGATCCACTTGCACCACCCGCTCCTACAATTGTATGTATCTCATCAATAAACAGGATTACATCCCTGTTCTTTTCGAGTTCATTCATGATGGCTTTCATTCGCTCTTCAAATTGTCCGCGGTATTTGGTACCTGCCACTAAAGCAGCAAGGTCAAGAGAAATCACTCTTTTATCAAATAATACCCTGCTTACCTTTCTTTGCACGATGCGTAAAGCCAGTCCTTCCACAATAGCGGTTTTACCCACACCTGGTTCACCAATCAATATCGGATTGTTCTTTTTACGTCTGCTGAGAATCTGACTCACCCTTTCAATTTCTTCTTCACGACCTACAATAGGATCCAAAGTGCCGGATTCGGCCAATTTGGTAATATCCCTTCCGAAATTATCCAAAACCGGTGTTTTACTTTTGGCAGCCCCGGTTTGTTTCCCCGCTCTTTGCTGCTGGTATCCTCCCGCTCCTCTCTTTTCTTCATCAAATTCATCTTCATTGTCATCTGTAAACTCACTACGCGGTGGAGGAGGCGTGCTGGTACCTACCATACCCAGTTCGTTACGGAAGAGATCATAGTCCACATCAAACTGGTTTAAAATCTGTGTGGCTATATTTTCTTTGTTTTTAAGAATACTAAGCATTAAATGTTCAGTTTCCACCAATGGACTTTTTAAAGCCTTGGCTTCCAGAACCGTTACCCGTATTACTTTTTCGGCCTGTTTGGTAAGTGGCAGACTATTGATATTTGCAATATTTTTGCCAGTCTTATCCTTAACCGCCAGTTCTACTTCTTTACGTAACTCATATAGGTCAACATTCAATTGTTTCAACACTTTAATGGCAGTATTATCACCATCACGTATCAATCCCAACAATAAATGCTCTGTCCCTATAAAGTCATTTCCAAGCCGTAACGCTTCCTCTCTGCTGAAGGAAATGATCTCTTTAACCTGTGCTGAAAAATTATTATCCATAACCTAATTTGGATTTATACAATTATAACGAATAATTTTGAGTGAAGTTGTGATGCAGTTATACACATTGTGTTAATGTAATTTACTTAAACTATGGAAGTCAAAATTGATACCAAGGAAAAATTTACTGTTGTAACGCCAATTATTGCGGAACTTTCTGACAATATAGCAGCAGAATGGGTGGAAACCTGCAAGACCCAACTGCTAAAAGAGGTCAAAAATGTGATTTTGAACCTGGAAAACGTGTCTCTTATCTCCTTTTCTGCCGCCAAAAACCTGGTAGAACTACAACAACTTTTCTATGAAACCAGTGATTCTTTTGTCATCTGCGGCTTACAGGCAGGGGTTGAAAAAACATTGGATGAGATGGAAATCCTGGAAATCTTGAATATTACCCCTACGGAAAGTGAAGCTTGGGATATTGTTCAGATGGAGGAAATTGAAAGAGAACTATTGGATAGTGATGATATGGAATTTGATACAAATCACTGATGCCGGTAAAAGATTATTACAAGATACTCAGGGTTTCTCCTTCAGCTTCGGCTGGGGAAATCAGGCAGTCATTCCGTAAACTGGCAAAACAATACCATCCCGACAAAAATCAGGGCAACCAGTTATCGGCAATCCAATTTACCGAGATCCGGGAAGCTTATGAGGTGCTGATCGACAAAAAGAAACGGCAGGATTATCATTACCAGCAATATGCCAACAAAGAAAGTAGATTTAGTTTTACCCCTTATTCGGCTGTAGAACTTTTGAAACAGGCCGTTAACTTGGAAAATAAACTAAAGCTGACGGATCCTTTTCGTATTGACAGAGATGCTTTACTGTTTGAAATGACTGGTTTGCTAAAAGAACATTCTATTCAACTCTTAGCGTCGGAATCAGATCCTGCCATCACGCAAAAATTCACAGAGAGCCTGTTACAATCCTGTCATTTTTTACCTTTTTCTTCTATGCAGAAAATATGTCTGGTATTACTTACAATTCATTCAGAAAATTCGGAAATGGATAAGAGGATCCGGAAATTTTTGGAGCAACAAAAAATCTTAGATTGGTGGCAAAGAAATAAATTGTTGATTGCACTATTGATAGCAGTGCTTTTCTGTTTCCTGATTTTCCTATCAGGAAACAAGGCATAAAAAAAGACCGTATTTCATACGGTCTTTTTTTATAAATAGCTTCCACAATTACTGATGTAAATAGGTGGCCAGATGTCTTCTCTTGGTA
>CAIWKU010000397.1 GCA_903913355.1 uncultured Bacteroidota bacterium
AACCTCCTTTACCGGAAACGGTAACGGTTGCACCAACAAGTGGTTCGCCGGTTTTTTTGTCTGCTATCTTACCTTTAATTGTTCCCGCAAAACTGTATGTAGCAAGACCGATACATAGAAACAGCAATGCTTTCCGGATGAAAAAGCCATTCATAAGCGTTTAATTTTCGGCAATGTTATTGCTTAGTATAGCCGCTATGAGTGATTTACATTTTAGTAACAGAATGGTAACTCTGTGATAATAATAGATTAACTATTTGGTAATATAGCAATGGGGTTTTGGTAATACTGGAATTGTATATGAAGTCATTACTTTTGTAAATGCTATTTATGAAAGATTGAGTAATCTCATTTATAAGAGTCAACACCATCCACAATCTCTCCATAATCAACCAACAATTCTTCACCTCCTTTAATATCCCGAAGGGTTTCAAAATATTCGCCATCATTTACAGAATGAATATTTGGTGTATTGGAATGGTTTAGGTAATTGGCCATGTCCATTATTTTACAGCCATGATCAGGAATAAAATAATTCTCCTCATCATAGAGATAATAGGTTTCAATATGTTCTTTTGCCTGAGGGGGTAGTTTTTCCGCTTCCGCAAAACTGAGTAAAATCCATCCGCTGGTATTTCTTGAAAAAAGGGTTTTACAACCCTTAGGTATATCACAGGTAGCAAATACCCCAATACCATGAATGCCGGATGGTTTTAGCGTAATGAGCATTTCTTTTTGTAACTCTTCTAATAATTCCTGTTTGGTCATTTTGAAATTGTATTATAATATTTGTTTGGCTGGAAATATTCCAATCCCTTCTTAATTAGTCTTGTCAAATTCTCTGCCAGTTAATACAGTTGATAACTGGTTATTTTTAAAAATACCGATTTGCGGGCAAGTCTGGTTTTTCTGATAGGAAAATCATGTGAAAACAATCCCTGAATTTTTTGTTTACTACTTATACAAGCCGATAAAATTCAAGAATAAAAAGCTAATTTACTTTTTGAACAGATAAAACCCACTCCTGCATGAGAAAATGGATCCTAGTATTTAGTATTTGTATGCTGCAACTGACAATGTTTGCACAAACAGCTAAAAATGTTTCTGCTCCTCCCGGCCTTTCTTCTATCCACATGGAAGACCTGAAGAAAGATGTTTACGATTTATCGGATGCCCATTTCAGGGGTCGCTCTGCCGGAACGCTGGATGAATTAAAAGCATCAGCATGGCTGGTAGAAAAATACCGTTCTATCGGGTTACTTCCTGCTGGGGAGGATGGTACTTATCTGCAATTCTTCTCTATCTGGCGCAATCGGGTGGCTGATATCAGTTCTATCAGTATCAATGATCATAAACTGGCTTTATGGACCGATATCGCCATCGCTCAAATGGCGCTTAAAAATATAGAAGCACCCATTGTATATCTTGGGAATGCCGTTTCAATGGATACGGCTGCCTTAAATATAAAAGGTAAGGTGGTAGCTCTTGAAGCCAATCCAAAAGGCATCAACCAAAATGTATCACTGCCTACCTGGAGATATACCCGAAACATTATGGTAAAGTATGGTAATACCTTGCTTAGCAAGGGAGCCATTGCAATTATTTTTATTGCTGACGAAGTAGCCGAAAACGGATGGGCAGATGCTGTTGAAAATTTTAAGCGAGGTAGTTATGATATTGAAGGCGGACCGGCGAGCAGGGTTAGTACAACAGTCCCGGTATTATGGGTACATG
>CAIWKU010000398.1 GCA_903913355.1 uncultured Bacteroidota bacterium
TTAAAGAAGCGAATGAGTTAGGCATACTCGATGGGGTTACTACCAATCCTTCCCTGATGGCCAAAGAGGGAATTAAAGGGGAAGCAGCCATTGCAGCGCATTATAAAGCAATTTGTGAACTGGTAGATGGAGATATCAGTGCCGAAGTATTATCTACCGATTTTGCCACTATGGTGGAAGAAGGTAAAAAATTAGCTGCCATACACCCTAATATCGTAGTAAAGGTTCCCATGATCAAAGACGGGATTAAAGCTATAAAATGGTTTACAGATAATGGGATTCGTACCAATTGTACCCTTGTGTTTTCTGCGGGACAGGCAATTCTTGCTGCTAAAGCCGGAGCCAGTTATGTATCACCATTTATTGGACGTGTGGATGATAGCGGTTGGGATGGAATGCAACTGATTGGTCAGATGCGTCATATTTATGATATACAGGGATACAAAACTGAAATACTTGCTGCGTCAATACGCAATGCTCTTCATATTATCAAAGCCGCAGAACTGGGTGCCGATGTTTGCACCTGTCCTTTGGATTCTATCCTTGGATTGCTCAAACACCCGCTTACAGATATTGGCCTTGCCAAATTTCTGGAAGATGCTAAGAAAATGTAGTCAGAAACTGAAATATAAAAAAAGCCGGAAAGATTTCTTTTCGGCTTTTTTATTGAATGGTTAAATGGATAGATTGCTTCTCAACAATCTATCCATTTAGCCATTTAACCATTTCATCATTTCCTATTCTATATTCGATATTCTTTCACCCTTCTTTCTTCCTGGCTCTGAAATGCAATATCGATGATTTTCATTACGCGAATTCCTTCTTCGGCAGTTACCGGCATGGGCCTGTTTTGTCGGATGGCATGATAGACACCATCGTAATAATCATAATAATTGCCTTGTAAGCTTGGAATTTTCTCTCTGATGATTTTGCCGTCTATTTCAGTATGTAATAAACCCTGTTCGGATATGGGTTCTGTACCCCAATCTGTAAGATTAGGCGTATGGTTGGCTATTAGGTTTGCTTCCTGGATATCTCCGCGGGGTTTAAAAAAACTGCCTTTTCTTCCAAATAAAATATAACCCGGTAAAGGCTCTCTTACCTGGTAACCCGATTTCAGTCTTACACGCAGATGAGGATAGTAAAGCAAGATTTCAAAATAATCATCCACCAAAGAATTTTGCCTGATCATCCTTAGGTCAGCAAATACGGAACTTGGTAATCCAAAAAGCACCAAAGCCTGGTCAATCAGGTGTGGCCCCAGATCGTTCAGAATACCTGCACCGGGTCCGGGGGTTTCTTTGTGTGCTTTTGGGCTTAACTCGTTTTTAAAACGATCGAAACGGATTTCTGCTTCCACGATTTCTCCGAGAAGTCCTTCTGCGATTACTTTCTGTACAGTTTTGAAATCACTATCCCAGCGCCTGTTTTGAAAAACAGATAATTTCAGGTTATGTTTTTCTGCGAGTTCTTTTAATTCCAGGGCTTCAGCAACGGTTGTTGTAAATGCTTTTTCTACCACAGCATGTTTGCCCGCAAGCAATACTTTTTTGGTATAGTCATAATGGGTATTGGTAGGGGTATTGACTACTACTAACTCAATAGAAGCATCATCCAATATCTCTTCAAGGCTTCGGTAAATATGAATATCCGGGTAAATAGTTAATGAATCCGACTTTGTTCTTTCCCATATACCTGTCAGTTCAAATCCCGAATGAAGCTGAATAAACGGAGCATGAAATGCTTTGCCCGATAATCCGAATGATAGTATCGCTGTTTTGATGGGTTGATTCATGGGGGATTGTGTAATGTGAATTTTTGTGATTGGCTAGTAGCTGTTGGCCATTGGCCATTGGCTTTTGTTTGGGTTATAAATGGAAGTAAACCTATCTTTTATTTGAATCCAA
>CAIWKU010000399.1 GCA_903913355.1 uncultured Bacteroidota bacterium
CGATACCCTGGTCGTGTTGTTTACCTCCATTGGCTACATATGTGTAAGCAATGGTACTCGATCCACTAAGTGGTACTGCAATGGCAGTCATCTTATCAGAAAATTGAGCGTCGAACAAAGCCAGTTCATAGATAAGCGATTCATTAAACACAGAGCCTTTTGAACCGATTTCAAACTGGTTGCCTATTTCAGGCCGTAAACCTGTATTTACCTGGCCGGTACTTGGAATAAAGAAATAGGAACTCACCGGTGCTTTATATCCTTTGCTGTAAGAAGCATACAGGGAAATCGTTTTATTAATCACCTTATTCACGGCTACATGCGGAGAAACCATCCCATCATAGTTCTTATTATACTGGGTAGGATTGGTGCTGGTAGCCACATAGAATCGATCGTTAAGTTGTATGCTCATATGTGAGGTCCCCAAACCAGCGGTAATTGACAAATCATGGGGCAGTGATAAAGTCCATTCACTAAATAAAGAACTGGTGCTATTGATGGTATACTGATTACTCTTCATCGCTCCCAATATCCAGTAAGCATTGGGGTCAGTAGGATTTGCTACCATATTATACCCGATGGTTTGTGCATTCTGTCTTTGTGCTTCTACACCTGAAATGCCACCCAGGGTGATACCCTGACCAAGTGAAAATTTCAAATCCAATGTTGAACGAACCCCATAATTGATCGGATCTTTATCGGTCCAGCCGGCAGCCGAACTACTATTGTTAATCAGTCCGGACCCAAATACAGAAGTTGTATTGGATACATGGCTGCTAAAGCGATAGGTATGGCCTACCCCTGCTCTAAAGCTAATGATCTCTGAATGACCATTTCGTTTGATATAATCAGGGTTACCGGAATAATCTTTATTCGCAAACTGCGCCATGGTTAATTCACCCCCACGCTGATCATAACTATTGCTATATCCAAAGTAGGTAGTAATAGTTTCCTTTTCGTTGGGTTGAAAATTAGCTGAGATATTTACAAAATCTTTATGAGAAGCGGTATGCACAGCATAACCATCTGTTGTTTGCTTACCATAATTGATCAATAGGGAAGAATGGTCAGTAGAAGTAGCGAAATGAGTGGTAAAACGCTGCAATGCATAACTGCCCAGCATAACATCCTGACCAACCGATGTTTTTCCTTTCTCCGGTTCAATGGTTTTCAGGTTTACCACGCCGGCTGCAGCCAGACCATATAAAGTACCGGAAGGTCCTTTTATGATTTCAACATTTCCAATCGATCCAAAATCGATATCATCAAATAGTGTAATGCCCTCTGCATCGGTTAAAGGAATTCCATTCAGATAAGCTTTTAACCCCTGGCTGTCGAAATTACTATTCGGGCGGGTGCTGCCACTGATCCCGTTTCCATAACCCCGGATATTAAATTGTTGTCCGGATGCAACACCCCGGGTTTGCATGGTAACACCGGGTATATTATTATTAATCGCATCCATCAGGAACAGACCGTTACCTCGTTTGATTTCTGTTTCATCCAGTTTAGCTATAGACTCTGGTTGAAAGAGTAATGATTTATTCTGGCTGGAAGTAGCCGTAATTTCTACATCTTCCAGTTTATTACTCAGCGCCTGCAATTCAATTTTTACCGGGATACTACAATCTTTTATTGTCAGTTTATAGGTAGCATACCCAATATAACTGATCGCAATTTCAGTAGATGCATTACAGGCTATGGCAAATGCCCCATCAATATCCGTAGTGGTTTTTATTTTACCTGGCAAACTAATTACGGCACCTGCCAGTGGCGTCTTGCTATTCGCATCATATACTTTGCCTTTCAAAACGGTTTGAGAAAATGCAAGAGTAGTAAAACAAAGAAATATACATACAGAGAAAACTAATTTCATTTTTTGCTGATTTGATATACAATAAAATACTGGCACCCAAATGGGTACTATTTACTGAAGAGAATGCCTACCTAAAGGTTCGCTGATACAAACCATTTTGCGACAACTCTTCTGACTAGGTAAAAGGGATGGTTTATACTCTGGGAGGGGGTGTAAGAATGTCTGCTTTATCTGTTACCCTTCCGATGGTGGCCGTAATGGGATACCCGGAATGGGTATTATGCAGGCAAAATACTAAACCGTTTCTGGAGAAATAAAATGCTGGAAAATGCTTGACAAAAGAAATCGATGCAGTCTGACTCTGATCTGGTTGAGAATGGATAGCAGTCAGTTTTTTCTCGAGATCATTTTCGCGACCGTCTTTTAAGGCACAGATTTGGATACTATCTGCATTTCTTTGAATACTTACAATATCATAATAATCGCCAAGATACCTGAATTCTTCGTTCTCTTCTTCCCATTCAAATGATGCGTCCTGAACTTTCTGTTTATCCAGCCTGAACTGAAAATAGGAACCATAATTGATATCCTTATGGTTTTTCAGGTATGCTTTCATCTCCTGTTTGATCCCCAACTGGTATACTGCATATACCAAATGATATCCTCCGATATATACAAGAAGACAGGTAATGATCAATATAGAAAAGATTCTCTTCACAGGGGGTAGGTTAACGGCAAGATAGGGAATCTTTACAATCAGATCGTGACAAAATAATGGATTATGAATTTTGTCTTATTTCATTCAGCCTGGGTCTTAGTCTGACCTTACTTTTATTAAATATATTCTGCCCATTATACACCCCGGACCGAATTTCTTTCTGCCTTTCTATGGGAAGATGCAGGGTGTCTTTACATTCGGTGCTACAGCATCCCTCATATTTTTCGGCGCATTCCGGGCATTGGATAAACAATAAGTGACATCCATTGTTTTTGCAATTGATATGTGTATCGCAGGGCTTTCCGCATTGGTGGCAATGCGCAATTACATCTTCTGTAATTCTTTCGCCTAACCTATCGTCAAATACAAAATTTTTGCCGATGAATTTGGCGTCTATTCCAGCTTCTTTTGCCTGTTTGGCATAGTTTATAATGCCTCCTTCCAGGTGAAACACATTTTTAAAGCCTTTGTGCAACATATAGGCACTCGCTTTTTCGCAGCGGATTCCCCCGGTGCAGTACATAATGATGTTCTTATCTTCCTTACCCTTCATCATATCCACGGCCATGGGTAGTTGCTCTCTGAAAGTATCTGAGGGTACTTCAATGGCATTTACAAAATGCCCTACCTCATATTCGTAATGGTTACGCATATCAATCACCACGATTTCAGGGTCTTTCAGCATTTCATTCATTTGAGTGGCATTCACATATTTCCCCTTATTTTCCATGCTGAAATCGGGGTCATTGATACCATCTGCCACTATCTTTTCGCGCACTTTTATTTTCAATACCCAGAAGCTTTTCCCATCATCATCTACCGCAATATTCAGTCGAAGTCCATCTAAAGGTTCTATGGAATATAAAAAGGTTTTGAATGCCTCAAAATTGGCAGAGGGCACACTTATCTGTGCATTGATGCCCTCGTTCGCTATATAAATACGGCCAAATACCTGGATGGCATTCAGATTTTTGTACAAAAAATCCCTGAACTCCTGTGGATTCTGAATGGGGAAATACTGGTAAAAACTAATGGTGGTTCTTGGGAAGGGTTCTTCCATGAGGCGTTGCTTCAACTCCTCGTTTGATACGCGGTTGTGTAATAATGCCATGATTTTCATTTTAGACATCCGAACTACTGAATTCAATCAATAGTTTCCAATGTTCTATTAAACATAGAGCTACTTGCAGGGTAGCCAAAATTCAGTGTAAAGATAAGAAATTATGAATGATAGACTAGTTTTCTGTCCGGGCATTCAGGAAGAAGGGTAAAGAGATTCGGAAGCCACTGGGCAGACCCCCTCCTTTTTGATAGCCCTGGGCAAATTCTACCCGAAGGATTTTGAATATGTTTTCGATGCCAAAGAAAGCCTCGTAATAATCTGCGGCTTTATCAATATGTAATGCATTTCCACCTACTATAAAGAACCAGTTTAATTTTCTGAACCCTGGAATTTTATTGGACAGTAACCCATTCAAATGGTATTCTGCATGGGCTGTCAGATTGAGTTTAGCCGTATTGCTGTATTTATAATAGGGTGCCAGTTGAAAACTTTCCAATGGCTGTGAGGCCAGTATCGTCTGGTTACCTAAAATATGCAGGTAATCCGGTGCATATACTTTTGATGCATCAAAAAATCCTGCGGCAGCGAATGAATAATTTAGTCTTCCCCCTAATTTGAAATTCAGGTTATCTGAGATTCGTATTTTCCATTTTGAAAATGACACATCACTCCCTAATACACCGTTGATACCTGTAGTTACGGAACCATCCAGTGTCGGATATTTTGATCCCAATGGAATTTTTCTATCCGGGAACTCAATGTATTTTCCTCCGGGTCTCCAGGTAAATCCCAGCACTGCTGTTAACGCACGGTTATGCGGCATATTGGCATTCATAATATCCGTTGGATAATCCGGGGTAAATTGCCTGTTCTTCACCTGCCTCCAGGAAACCGGGTCTGCCAGATTATTCAGGCCATTCCTGTCCTGAAACTGGGCCCCTCCCCTTACTGTAATACCGTTACCGATATTCGTAGAATACCCAAGCTGTAAAAATTTAGCTTCATAGATCTTCATGTAATTGGCCTCGTATTCCAATGTAGATATGGAATTGATTCGAGGAGCTATTGGCTGGTCGTTATTATATTGGAATACTCTTTGTCCGCCTGAAAAACTGATGGTTTGTAAATATTTATTTCCAAACCGATAATTGCCCGTGAGGTGTGCGTTGAAATGATGGTTGGCAAAACCATAGCGTATATCCGGACTGAGGAACATTGATCTTCTTCCTTCAAAATTTTTGTTGTAATCGGGTGAGAAATTCAATACCGCTCCTTCTACCGTATTATAATTGAGGTTACGAATCAGTGGTTCAAAACTGATGGTTTCCTTTCTTTTTTGTTTGCCAAAGGTTTGTCCTGTCAATACAAGGCCGCTCAGGGTGAGTTTGTTTCGTCTCCTGTCAAGGGAATCGAGGTAATGCGGATCTTTTCTTGCCTGTTCCAGACTGTCTTTCTTTTTATAATCCAGTTTCTCTTCTGGCAGTAAAGGAAGCGGTCGAATACTATCCCAATAGGCCATGGGTTTTTTATTGGAACTATCCAGGTATTTTAATATGGTATTATTAAAATACTTTTTTTGAAAACCCGGGTCCAAATCAAACTTATCATATACCTGGATAAAATTTCCAAAAAAATCAAACCCTAAGAATTTCCCGGAAGGATAAATTACC
>CAIWKU010000400.1 GCA_903913355.1 uncultured Bacteroidota bacterium
GGGGGGGAGGGAGGGAGGAATGGGTTCAAGTTTGGCCAATTGACAGGTAGAAGCATCAATGATTTTAGTGGACAAAAGTTTGTCCAGCAATTCATTTCTCTTTCTTAACAATACAGCACTATTTTTTCCGGGATGTACCAATGAGGGTGAATTGGGTAAAACAGCGAGTGCCGCCATTTCTCCCCAGGATAATTGAAAAGAACTTCTTCCAAAATAACGCCAGGCAGCGGCATCCAGTCCCACAACATTACTTCCAAAAGGTGCGTTCGACGCATACAAGGCAAGTATGGTTTTTTTAGTGTATGTACACTCCAATCTAAGTGCCAGTATGCTTTCAGTGAGTTTATTAAAAACAGTTCGTTTATTATTTTGTTTATACAACCTGATTAGCTGCATAGTAATTGTACTGCCACCGCTGACTGTTTTTGACCTGCCTGCGTTTTGCCTGAGTGCGCGAAAAATTGCGATCGGGTCGATCCCCGGGTGATAAAAAAATCGTTTGTCTTCAAAACTAGTAATGCAACTGACAAATTTTTCAGGCACATGACTGTTATAAGGGAATCGCCATTGCCCATCCTCTGCAATAGATGCATTCAGCAGGTTGCCATCTTTATCTGTAATTACAAAACTGGTGGGTGCATGGAAAAGACGGGAAGGGATTGATAGCCAGAATATCATCAGCAAAAGCAATACCAGAACTGTGGTCAGCTTTTTTGCAAAGGATAGATTCCTAAAATATTGACCGATTACTAAAAGTTTGTCTTTCACATACTTCAATTTCATAAATTTCTTCATTCCACTACTTCAACCCATTTTCCACTGGTACCCCCACTGATCCCATTGTTATACATGGCTTCGCAATAAACGCCGGGCCAGTAATATTTACCTGCATAAGCCGCATTTAACTGTACATAGTAAGTAAGGGTTTCACCCTGCCTGATACCAAAGAAATGGTATACCCTATCATCTTTAATATCCATATAATCGCTTCGGGATGACTTGAATGCGCCTTCACTATTGTATAAACGGGTATTTAAAATTTCCCAACCACTCGGGAAAATCTGCGTAAGTGCCATTTGATTATACGCTCCTCTGTTACCTGTGTTTTTGATAACAACTTTGGCAACAAAATCTGTTCCTTGTTTTAGTTTGCTGATTTCAATAGGCTCGCCCTTGGTATTGGTATACGCAACAGATACCTGCAGTATGGCCGGATTGTTATTAATCGCAACAGGCTGAGAAATCAAAGGTTTGCCTTCGTTGATAACACGCACATAAATCACATTACTACCATTATTTTTTAACTGTATCGCAGCTTTCCCATTTTGAAACTGTACTTTTTGTTGTGCAAGTGAACTATTGCTGTTTACTGTAATAGTCTGGTTATTGGATTTACCGGTAATTTCAATCTTTTTATTGTTTTTATTGGATCCGGAAAATTTTGAGATGGCAATCAGGCTATACGCCGTAGTTTGTGTACTATACCATGTTTCCTGTGATAATTTGAAAGCAATATCCCTAACCAGTTGTTCCGCATCTGCAGAACGGTTAAGTATTGTCAACGTTTCCAATGCCATGGCCTGGTCTCTGAGATCACTGCCATAACTTAATCCCCAACTGGTTCTAATAGGGAAATTGGTAGAAAGGCCACTGATCAATTGCAGGGCAATTTGAGTTTGACCAGCCAATGCATAAGCAGCTGATAATCTCCATTTTGCTTCCTGCGATAAGAACTTAAGTTCTTTCAGCCTGTTCATGGCACCAATTTCTGGTGAATTGGCCAGGGCAAGCAGGTAGAGTCGATATGCCTGAATCAAATCTGAACCGTACCAGGGTACAGAGGGAGACGTCCAGGCAATCGCTTTTTCTTTAGCGTAGGCCCGCCATTGTTGTAATAGGTTATTGGGTATTGTATACCCCCGGGCAGAAGCTTCCAGTAAAAAATTTCCGGCATAGTTGCTTCCCCAATCATCACTTTTTTCTCCTTCCGGCCAGTAACTGAATCCCCCATCTTCCAATTGAAAATTTTGCAGCTTACCAATGGCTTGACGAATATTTTTTTGTATTTCGGCTTGCTCATCACTGTTCAATTCCATCAGGTCATTCAGCACCAATTGTGGGAAAACAGCTGAAACAGTTTGCTCGATACACCCATAGGGATATCGTATCAGATAATTCAATCTTTTCTGCAGATTAATAGCAGGGATAGAAGACATTTCTATTGTGGCTTTGCTACTCATTGCATCGCCAATGCTGGTAATGTTTCCAGTATAGGTTTCTCCCGGCTTCAGACTGATCTCAGTAACCTGTGTAATGGGTGGATTGGGGTTACGGACTTCCATCTCCACTTCTGAAGAAGATTGTTCTTTTCCTGCCGCTGCCACCACATTAATTTTAGCTATACCTGTTCCTGTTTTTACTTTGCCTGATAAAAAAATCGTTTGTTCACCAGCTGTAGTAAAGGTTAATTCAGGAGATGAAGAAATATCGACTAACGCATTCGATTGGGCAGAAATCTTTACAGTTTTTACAGAATTGTCGGTTGTAATAACAGTAACTGGCAACCTGAATTCTTCATTGGGAGCCAAAACCCTTGGGAGCGTGGTATAGAGAATGACCGGCTTTTTAACTGCAACTGCTTTTTCTGCAATGCCATAAGCACCATTGTTTGCAGCAATTACCATAGCACGTACACTACCCATATAAGAAGGCAGGGTAAAATTATGGGTTTGGTTTGCCCCTGAAGACCTGAATGGCCCCATAAATTTCACAACGGGTTTAAAACGGTTGGCCTTTCTGTTTTTGGCAGAATTTATGTTTTCTGCATCCCCACCAATGGTTAGAATTCTTTCCAGTTCTCCACCCCAGGCGCCAATTACATAATCGTATACATCCCAGCTTTTAATACCCAGCGCTTCTTTGGCATAAAACGCATCATACGGATTAGGTGTCTTGAACCTGGTCAGGTCTAACAAGCCTTCATCAACAATGGCAATCACATAACTAAATGCCTTTCCGTTTTCTTCCCCAACTGTTATGCTGGTATTTTGTTCAGGCTTAATAACATCAGCAATCCGGATAGTGGGTTTGAGGATGGTCTCTTTATTTTCAATAGTTACCGGTATCACTCCATACATCCGAATAGGGAGATCGTTTACGGTTTGTGCATGGGGTTGTAATAGACTGATATTGACATAAACATTCGGGCTCATTTCCTTTTCCGCCTTGAAACTGAATTTGGTTTCACCCTGTTGGGTTTTTATCCAAAATGTTTTGATCACTTTACTGCCGTTTTCAATGCTTACCAACGCACGCCCGTTTTTACCAGAAGGAATGGTCAGTTTTACCTCTTCTCCCACATTGTATTTTGTTTTCTCTGAGCCTACCGCCAGCATGGCAGCAGCACTGGCATCATAATTATCCGATCTCCTTTGCCAGCTGTCATCATCCACATAAAATACTTTACCAGCGCTATGTCCGCTTCTCTTATCCTTTACAATAATCAGGTAACGTCCGTATTCGCTTTCTTTAAATGGATAGTTAAATACTCCTTTACCATTCACCAGTCTGATTGTTTCTTTTTTTAAGAGTCTATTGTATTCGCTTTCTGAAAAATTGCTGATAGAATTGGTATTATCCCACCACCAGCGCCAGCGTATTTTATATACTTCAACATCCAAATCAGAATTTCCCTTGAGTAGTTCACCACTGGTAGTAACATTCGCGATAATAAATGATTGGGTTTTGTTATTGGCTATATACCCCCATTTTTTGTCGCCTTCCGGAATTTTTATACCTGCATAACTTGCATAAGGATGATAAGGCATTGAAAAATTGTCGATACTGAAGCTGCCACCCGGTTCAAATACTTTTACTGTCAAATTAGCCAATAAAACCCCAGGGGCATCTTGAACCGAATCGATAAATGGATTTACCTGAGCCGTACCATTTGCGCCAAGACTTCCGTCAAAAATAGTTTTTGAAATCGTGTTAAATTCTGCAGTCGGGTTATCGAAAACATAGTCTTTAAGTCCATCGAACTGTGTGGCTTTTTTGTACAATTGAACATCTACCCTGGCTTTCAGGTTTTGCGCAATTGTACCAAATAACCATTTGGCGGAAAGAATGCCGTTGGTATTATTATTTTTACCTAAGGCTGTCTGGCCGCCAAAATTGAGGTCAATTTTCAGCCGGTTGGGCATGATGGTTTCAATTTTGATCTGCTTTTCAAAAACTGAACCACCGAGTTTCACCCTGCATAACCAATTTCCTGTAGGAGCAGCGGCATCAGTTGCCGTTCTAAAAATATTGAAACCGTCGCTGCTGTTTTTGGCAAGGATTTTTTTGTAGAGTTGCCCTTTTGGCGAAATCAAGTCCAATTCCAATGGATGGCCAGCCGGAAGTTTTTTGTCTTTGTCTTCGATGATACATCCAAGAAACAAACTGTCTCCCGGGCGCCACACCCCTCTCTCTCCAAAGATGAACCCTTTGATACCATTTTTTACATCCGCCCCACTTACTTCAAAATGAGATAAAGGCAGAGAATTACCATCATCCAGTTTTAAATAACTTTTTTCGCTTCCTTTTTTAGCTACCAACAGAAATGGTTTTCTCTTAGCATCAACTTGTGCAAAACCATCTGTATTGGTTTTAGCAGTTCCTATGATTTGTTGCTGATAATCCAATACCTGTAGTTCCACATCGGTCAGCGATTCTGTGTTAATCAGGTTATTGGCAAACACTAACACTTTATTATCATTGCTTAGTTTGGCGGTTAAGCCGATATTGGTAGAAAGGATATTTCTGGAGGCAAATTTTTCCCTGGTATAATAGGATTTGAAACAGGGGTTATCTTTTTGGCTCCAGTTATATCCATAAGGATAGTAGCTATTATATCTTTTCCAAAAATCATTGTCTTCATCGCTTACTTCTCCACTATCATACTCATACTCTTCGCCATCGTCTTCTGCTTTTACACCCTCAATCCCTCCTCTGCACACAGAAAGCGAGTATTCGGGTCTGAACCCGATATTTACCCGGTAAATCGCACCGGGTTCGGTTTTGATGTATTTATCCAGGTCAAGCGCAAACCGATTTTGTTTGTGAAGGTCCAGGCTTCTGTCCTCATCCAGTTTAACGGTTGCCTGTGCCATTGGCTTGGCTACCCTTCTCAACTGCTCTTCACCATCTAAAGAATTATACTGTAAAAACTGTGGAATATTATTTTCATATATTTTGATAATACTTACATCTACCGCTTTCAGGTTAGTTGCTTCAAAAGGCAAAACAATCTTGCCTCCGCTATTGGGAAGTATGATGCCCCGACCATGTATTTTAACAGAGGGTAGGTTATTTTCAAAAAAAAGATTTCCGTTAAATGGCTGTGTTGTTTTGTTGCCATATACATTCTGGATACCCGGGTTAATACTAACCGAATAAGTCCCATCCAGTTTATCTGAAC
>CAIWKU010000401.1 GCA_903913355.1 uncultured Bacteroidota bacterium
CCTGCTTATTTTTCAACAACCAGGTCTCCATTTCGATAAATAGGAAGCACATTGGCAACATTTTCTGTTACACAATATTCCAGATCCTTTTCCAAACCATAGGAAGCCAGACGGTGCCAATGAGTTGTTTGTCGAATAAATTGGTACATATCGGCCTTATGCAGATGATATAACTCTTCAGCCATCAGGCTGCTATCGCAATGAATGGTAAAATGTTCTTTTACTCTTTGAATAACAGCTCCCGCAAATAATGTGTCCTCTATATTGAATTTGTCTTTCCAGGCAGAGCATCCCAGGATTACCGGTTTATTTTGTGCTATTAAATACTCACATACAGCAGACAGGTTCGGGAACGAGCCGGTTACCACTTCTGCCGCACCACTTTGCAAGGCTTTATGCAACAGTTTTGTGCCATTGGTTGTGGTTAGTACCAGGGTTTTACCATCTATAAATGAACGGGGGTATTCGGCCGGGGAATTTCCATAAGATAAACCCTCAATTACTTTACCATCTCTTTCCCCGGCTGTAATACCTCCGGTATCATTTCCTATTCTGATACACTGGTCAACAGAATCAACCGGTATCACCCTTGACGCGCCATTGAATAAAGCGGTAGCAATCGTGGAAGTAGCCCTGAATACATCAATGACCACCACTATTGAATCAGAAAGATCATACAGGTCCAGCAACCGGGGGGAGATTACTGTATGCAGATTGGGCTTATTACTCATAGCTCGCAAAGATAACTTTTGAAACCTTTCCAGGATTCCAATTTTATTTTTTCGTCAGTATCAATAATTCATTTGCCTGGATCTCTGTAACGTACCTTTTTATGCCCTGCTTATCTGTGTAATTCCTGTTTACCAATTTACCTTCAATCACAATCTCTGATCCTTTTACCAGAAATTTTTCGGCAATATCTGCCAGTTTTGCCCAGGCAATCACACTATGCCATTGGGTTTCTGTAACCTTTTCTCCTTTTGCATTGCGATAGGTTTCATTGGTGGCCACATTCAGGTGTGCCACTTTTTTGTCGTCTGCAACTACTTTGATCTCGGGGTCCTGACCCAGGTGCCCAATCAGTTGCACTTTGTTTTTTACTGCGTTCATACCATGTCAGTTTAGGTTCTTTTTAATCTGGCATTTACTGCCATTTACCAGACAAATATGAAATAGAGTTTGGAAAACAGTTTTTTTTAGTCGCTTATTCTTAGATATAGTCGTTTATAAACGACTGCCCCTGAAATTTGGAATGCCGATATTATGTGCTTTGCCATTTTCTATTATGAGAAACTACTGGAGTCATTTATACTTATTAGCTGATTTTCTAGTTCGCTATTCAGCAGTTTATTGATACAACCAGGTTTTCGTATATAACCCATAACAAATAGTTGATGTATCCAACGATTTATAAAAAAATAGTGACTATTTACATTTATTTTTTGAAAAAAAACTGTCTATAAAACTGGTAGCTATATCGTATAACTACCTAATTGCTCTATATCGGAATACACTAGCTTAGTGTTTTCTCAACCCGGCAATTCTTTTATCATGGAATCAGTTATAAAAACATGTTTGACCTGTGGGAAAACCTTACAAGGGCGTGCTGATAAAAAATTTTGTACCGATTACTGTCGCAACGCCTTTAATAATCAATTAAACAGCCTTGAAAACCGGTGTGTGCGTGCCATTAACCAACGTTTGCGGCGAAACCGTCGTATTCTGGAAGGGATTTTAGCGCCTGAGCAAAGACATACCAAAATTTCAAAAAAGGGGTTATTGGATAAGGGATTTCTGTTTACCTATTTTACGCATACATATACGAATCGTAATGGAAAATTATTTCATTGTTGCTATGAGTATGGATATTTTAGAATGGAGAATGAAGTTGTGTTAATTGTTAAGTTGAAAAACCCTTCAGATCATTCAAAACGGCTGTATTTTGAAACGCAATTGTCTATGAATGGTTAGTTTTGAACGTGTTGTGGTCTTACAATAGATGGAATTTTAATTATTTGCCACCATTTTTTTTTGCCTGCCCAACTACGCCGTTCAGGCGGGCGTTCATTGCGTTACAGCTTCTAATGGTAACCTGTAAAAGCAGGAGCGCAAAGAACGCAGTGAACCGCAATGGTCGCTAAGAATCTATACTAGCACTCAACGGATTTTGCTATGTAAACTATTTTTAAATAGCACAACACGTTAATACTGAATTCTTACTTTAACCACACCCGCATCTATCATATCAATCTTTTTTGCTGCTGCCCTGGTAAGATCGATAATACGACCTGCTATGAATGGGCCGCGATCATTGATACGTACTTTAACGGTTTTACCGTTTGAGAGGTTGGTAACTTTTACTTTGGTTCCGAATGGTAGTTTTTTGTGTGCGGCTGTAAAATCTGATGAATGATAAATTTCTCCGTTCGCAGTTTTTTTGCCATTATAGCTTTCTGAATAGAATGATGCCAACCCTGTTTCTGTTCCGCTTACTTCGTTGGAAGCGCCTGGAACAGATTTTCGATGACATGCATTTAAAAAAATCAGGAGTAAGAAAGCAGTAATAATTTTATTCATGGCATTACAAATCTATTCTGCAATACCCTTCAGCCTGTGTTTATATTTTCAACAGTTTGGAATTTTTGTTAATAACCAAAAAGCCCTATTGATAAAACCTTTTGACTGATTGTTTTATACAAATGGTGCTTTTACAATTTTGGCTTTTACAAGTGTATTCCGGATATCAATGTATATATCGCTATCAACAGCTGCATGGCTGGTGGCTACATAACCTAGTCCAACCGCTTTCCCCAAAGAAGGTGCTTGTGTGCCACTGGTAACTTTGCCTATCGTGTTACCCTCGGCATCTTTAATCAGGTAATCATGACGGGGAATTCCCCGATCGATCATTTCAAAACCCACCAGTTTACGGGTCACTCCTGCCGCTTTCTGCTTTTCAAAATATGGTTTGGAAGTAAAGTCCTTGGTGAATTTGGTGATCCATCCTAACCCGGCTTCTAATGGAGAAGTGGTATCATCGATATCATTACCATATAAACAATAGCCCATTTCTAATCGTAAAGTATCTCTGGCCCCCAGGCCAATGGGTTTAATGCCATGTGAAGCCCCTGTTTCAAAAATAGCATCCCAAATGGTATCGGCTGCGCCATCTTTATCCTCAAAATAAATTTCTACTCCACCCGCACCTGTATATCCTGTAGCGCTTACAATTACATTCTCTATCCCGGCAAATTTGGCGCGGGTAAATGTGTAATATTTAAGGTTCATGATATCGGTATCTACCAGGGGTTGAAGAATTTTTGTGGCATTGGGGCCCTGGATAGCCAGTAAACAGGTTGTATCGCTGATATTATGCATCTCCACCCCCTTTGTATTATGTTGGCTTACCCAATTCCAATCTTTTTCAATATTAGATGCATTTACCACCAACATATATGACTTATCAAATTCG
>CAIWKU010000402.1 GCA_903913355.1 uncultured Bacteroidota bacterium
AATTTTTGATACCAAATGACTCCTATGCGGAACCGGAATGTATATATGATTCTTTTTGTACTATTAACTGTTACGGTTCATGCTTTTGCCCAGCAGAATGAATATGATAGCCAGAATGGGAAGTTTAAAAAAGAAAACATTTTTATCGGATCCGGTCTGAACCTTGCCCTGGGTACCGGAACTTTTAATATTGGTCTCAACCCTGAAATAGGGTATAGCATTACCCATTGGCTGGATGCAGGTCTCGCTTTTAACCTGAACTACTATTCGCAAAATGCATCTGATCTGACCAGCAATACCAGTTTTCGAAATTTTAATTATGGAGGAGGGCCATTTATGCGCGTGTGGCCAATGAATTTTCTGTTTATCCAGGCACAACCGGAATATAACTGGACAACCTCTAACCAAAAATATCTTACCACGGGACAGACTTACACCTTTTACAGTAATGTGAGCAGCTTTCTTTTAGGGGTAGGTTATGGCACAAAGATATTTGGAAGCCATTATTCTTATATCAGTCTGATGATTGATGTATTGCAAAACCGCAATTCACCTTACCGTGATTTGTATACAGGTGATCCACTGCCGGTTTTCAGAGCGGGATTTGGTTTTTACCTTAAACCAAGGCGTCAATAGCTTCCTGCGGGGTATTGCAGACCAACAATCTTTCCTGCCAGTTGCCATATAGAAATCCCTGTTCGGCCATTTTCTCTATATGCAATATAAGATGCGTATAAAATCCATCAGAATTAAGTAGCACAATTTTTACATCGTGAATCGCGAGTGTATTCCAGGTAAGCATTTCGAATAACTCATCCAGGGTACCATTACCACCGGGTAATACAATGGCGGCATCCGATAATTCATACATCATTTTCTTTCGAACATGCATATCAGTTACCACACGTAAATCGGTTATCCCTTCATGCTGGTGTTCCCAATCAATTAATAATTCAGGAATCACGCCAATGACTTCACCACCATTTGTCATTACCGCATCGGCCACCGTTCCCATTAATCCTTTACGACCGCCACCATAGATAAGGGTAATCTTCTTTTCGGCCAATAAGGCTCCCAATGTATGTGCATGTGCTGAATACAGTGGATTATCACCGGCTTTTGATCCGCAAAAAACAGCAATCCGGGTACACTTCATAAATCAGTTTTACAGAAGGCAAAATAGGTGAAATATTTTTACTACTTTTCAAAATAGTTTTCTGATTTTTTAAAAAATACCCCCGTATGTCTCCGATCTTGTTATTTTCTTTCGTGTTAGCTTATTTCGGAATTCTGCTTGTTGTAGCCTGGTACACGGGTAAAAACAGTAATAATGAGACCTTTTTTATCGGCAATAAAAACAGTAACTGGATGCTGGTTGCCTTTGGAATGATTGGTACCTCCTTAAGTGGTGTCACTTTTGTAAGTGTTCCGGGAGGTGTGGGGGATTTCGGCGGACAAGGCTTTAAAGGATTTGCCTATATGCAGGTGGCTATCGGTTACCTGATTGGCTATGCAGTGATCGCTTTTGTATTGCTTCCTTTATATTATAGACTGAACCTGACTTCCATATATAATTATCTGTTACAAAGGTTCGGAAGAACGGCTTATAAAACAGGGGCTTTGTTTTTTATCATTAGTCGAACCCTGGGCGCTACAGCAAGACTTTACCTGGTTATCAATGTAATCCAGTTTTTTATATTGGATAAAATGGGCGTTCCTTTTGTGGTAACGGCTGCCATTATCCTGATCATGATTCTTTTATATACGTTTGAAGGAGGAGTGAAAACCATTGTGTATACAGATACATTGCAAACTTCATTAATGATAGCGGGACTGATCATCTGCGTGATGTACATTCTTAATAATCTTCATTTATCAGTGGGTGAAGCACTTACCCAGATGAAATCGGTTGGGTACCTGAATGTATTTAATACAGATGTGAATAGTAAAGGATTTTTTGTGAAACAGATCATCGGTGGTGCTTTTATCACCATTGCCATGACAGGTCTTGATCAGGAAATGATGCAGAAGAATATCAGTGTAAAAAGACTGGGCGATTCGCAAAAAAATGTAATTACGCTGGCCATCGTATTGGTAAGTGTATTGGCTTTGTTCTTATTACTGGGTGGTTTATTATACCTGTTTGCGAATTCACAGGGCGCACAATACCAGGAGGTATTGGTAAATGGTAAAATGGTAAAACAAATGATATTGCATAATACCAATATCATTGGTGACAAAGCTTTTCCATCCATTGTATTGAATTATTTTCCACCTGCCGTAGGTATCATTTTTATCATTGCGTTGATATCAGCTTTATTCCCTAGTGCAGACGGGGCTTTAACAGCACTCACCTCCTCTTTCTGTATAGATATTATCGGGTTACGGGAAAGAAAAGACCTGTCTGAAAAGCAGCAAAAAAGAACACGTTTATCCGTTCACCTTTCTTTTGCAGTAATCTTTCTACTATGTATCCTGTTTTTTTACAAACTGAATGACAATAGTATTATCGATATCATTTTAGATGTAGCGGGTTATACATATGGCCCTTTACTGGGCTTGTTTTCATTTGGCATATTTACCAAAAGAAAATTATCTGATAGCTGGAAAGTAACGGCTGTTTGCTTATTGGCCCCGGTGCTTTCCTATATTCTCAGTGTCAATGCAAAAGCGTGGTTCCATAATTACCAGATAGGAATTGAATTGCTGATTATTAATGGGATTTTTACATTTATCGGGCTACTCCTGATTTCACGTTCGGCTGATTCGGCAAAATGACGGATATTTGCAAATGGACCTGATAAACCCATTGGCAGAAGCCTATTCTGCCCGATTTACTTCTCCTGAAACTGATTTGCTGAAACAGATCAATGAGCAAACGATGGGTAATCACCCGCATGCCCATATGCTTAGTGGCCATGTGCAAGGGAAATTTTTATCTTTTATAAGTACCATACTCCGCCCAAAATACGTTTTAGAGATAGGAACATTCACAGGATATAGTGCTTTATGTCTGGCAGAAGGATTGGAACCGGATGGCGAATTGCATACGATTGAGTTGAGAGAGCCGGATGCGATCACCTCAAAAGCCAATTTTACTAAAAGCAGTAAGGGGCATCAGATCCATTTGCATTTGGGAAATGCCAAAGAGATTATACCTGAATTGGCGTATGAATGGGACCTGGTATTTATTGATGCGGATAAGCCCTCCTATATCGACTATTATGAAATGGTGGTTCCCAGACTGAGTAAGCGGGGGATTATTTTGGCAGATAATGTTTTTTTCCATGGAGAAGTACTGAAAGAACCCATTAGCGGTAAG